>JAPPKR010000043.1 GCA_028819835.1 bacterium
GGTTGTCGCGCCCCGATATGCAAGGCTGCCTGCCACTCAGAATGGCTTCCGCCACGTGACGTAGAGACTTGGCGAAGGCGTCAGGCACCCAGGAGGCGGCGCTGAGGGAGTGTGACGGGTCCGAGCCGGCGGTTGCCTGCGTGATGTGATCAGGACTCGGATCCGGGTAGGCATCCCAGATTCCGAGATGACCGAAGTAGAGGCCGTCGGAGGTGGCGGCCCGCAGCGAAGCGGTGTGCCTTCCCTCCGGTCGCCGCGTGTCCCGGATTGTCACCGACAACCCCTCAAAGCGGATAATCGCATAGAGGGCCGACTCCCCGACGATTCCCGGAATGTCGGCCGGGCCCATCCAGGCGCGGACTTCCCGTGGCTCCCCGAACAGCCAGCGGGAGGTGTCGAGAAAGTGGATGGAATTGAAAAGCCCCACGAAACGGGGGGCGTCCGCCAGCCATGACGGCAAGCCGTCGCCCCGCTCGATCGGCCACACCAGGTCAAAGGATGCCGACTCCACCGATCGCCCATCGGCGAACCGTCGGAAATCCAGGACCGCCGGCGCCCACCTCATCTGCTGGTTGACAGCCAGGACTCTTCCACACGACTCGGCCGCCGCAACCAGTTCGGCGGCCGAGTCGAGGTCCACCGCCAGGGGCTTCTGCGCCAGGACATGCTTTCCAGCTTCCAACGCAGCTACCACAATGTGCGGTTGGGCCTCGGGTGGTACCGCTATGTCCACCAGATCGACCGCAGGGTCCTCCAGCAGGTACTCGATCGTCTCGATCGAAGGGACGGCCGCCACTTCGGCCAGCGATTTCCGGCGGGAGGGGTTTACATCGAATACTCCCCGCAGTTCCACGGTCTGCCGGTTGGCGCGATAAGCGGGCAGGTGCCCGGCTCGGGCGATCTCGCCGGCGCCAACCAGGCCGACGCCCAGCCGGGGGGAACTCATGAAGGCAACCGGACCTCGTGGACGAGTTCACTACCCTCCACCGACAGCCGTCCCAGGTCCTCACCGTTTCCGGCGATCCCCTCGCCTATCAGACCGATCAGGGTTTCAGCATCCTCTCCTGCCTCGATCAAGGAAGGATCAACCATAGCCTCGATGGCGTTGCGGTACGTGCCGACTCCCCCGGCTATGTCATAGTCGTTGAGGCGCAGGTGACAGCGCCAGTACTCCTTCCAAGCCGCTCCGGGGTCGGTCGCCCCGCTGGGATCCATCACCGCGAACAGTTCATACCCCGAGTTCCTGACAACGTCCTCCATGACCTCATTACCCAGCGTGTTCCTCACCTCCAGCCAGAGCAGGGCGAGCCAGAAGCGGTAAACGTCGTGGATGGCGTCGCGCCATCCGAACAGGCACTCCTCGACAAGCTCGATCGCCTCCTCCCGATCTCCGCCTTCCACCAACTGAATCAGCCGGTCGAGGGGATGGGTGGCTATCCACACCAGTTGCTCGTCGGTGAGCCATCGCTTCGGATCAGCTACCTTCACCTCCAGGCTCGCCCGATCCGGCAAGGGGAGTTCGGCCCGTTCGTAGAACTCGTCGGGAGGGAGGTGACCGTCCTTGTAGGTGTGCTGCAGGCACAGTCCCTGCTCCCGCAGCGGCGTCCAACCCTCGACGATGAACACCGCCTTGTTGTAGCGAAGGGCGGCGTGGCCCATCTCCGAGCAGTGGTTGCAATAACTCGGGTAGTCGCTGGACATGAAAGTGGAGAGAGTCGGGCGCACCGAGAGAGGTAGCGCCCGTTTGCCTTTGTATCTCCCCTCCTGGATTAAACGCATTCCGCTCCCACACGGACCGAGGATGAAAGTGAACCTTTCAGGATCCTCCACCAGTTCGAATTCGGTGGCGTGCCAATGCCATCCGGCCGCGATGTTGTTGAGCCGCTGCATTATCGGACCCTGGGAGTACTGGGGTATCTCCCCGTCACCCATCAGGTCCAGCACCACCCGACGACCGATGGCCTCACCTTCATCAGGGCCTGCAATCTGGATCCCTTCAGCAAGGGTCCTGGCCACCGCGTTACGGAGCCCATCGTGCACTATGACGTATTCGGCCTTGAGCAGGTCAGCGATCTCTCGGCACCGGCCCGCATCCCCGCCTTCTACTGCTTCGATCAGTTCGTCAAATCGGGTGGAGAGTGGCAAGGCCCGGTCCTTCCCGCTTCACGCCGCTATTGGTGCGGCGATGGTTGTTGTACTCTTCTCCGGCATGCTAACGGATCGATCGGCATCGATCCGGCCCTGAGTGCCGATCTTTTCGGTGGTCAGTCCAGCGGGAGGCGCCATTTGGGGATAGGAACTAAGTGATCGGGTAACCGCATCAAAACTCCATCATCCATTGGCCATCATCTGAGCGGGAATATATCAGATTATCTGTGTGTTATGCTTTATGTAATCTGATATTCCTAGCCTCAGCAGAAAGGAAGTGCCCATGTTGGCCAGGATCAATCCCCTCTTCGAGTTCCCATCCGCGGTCTCTAACACCCTCCCCTCCGAGGTCTACCTAGTGGACGACAACTTCGTGGTGACGGTGGACATGCCGGGGATGGACCCCGAGATGATCGATGTGGAGGTGTCCAAGAACACCCTCACCATCTCTGCACAGCGTGACACCGCCGCCTCCCGACCGGAGGAGGCCCGGGTGTTCTTCGTGGAGCGCCCCAGCGGGAGCTTTCGCCGCCGGTTCGTGATAGGCAACGACCTCGACATCTCGGAGACCACCAGCGCCTACCACAACGGCGTCCTGACTCTCACCATCCCGGTCGCCGCTTCGTCCAGGCCCCGCAAGATACCGGTCACCAACGGCGCCAACGGATTGCCCGCCTAGAGGCCGTCCGAATAATCGCCCCGCCACGGGTCGTGGCAAAGCTCCTAAACTGCGACCCGTGGCACTTCCTAAAGACCTGGCGGGTTTCTCCACCCGGGCTATCCACGCCGGCCAGCGGCCCGACCCCGAGACGGGGGCGCGGGCCATGCCTATCTACGCCACCAGTTCCTTCGTCTTCGAAGACGCCCAATCCGCCGCCGACCTGTTCGCGCTCCAGAACTACGGGGACATCTACACCCGGATCAGCAATCCCACCACCGCCGCCTTCGAGGAGCGCCTCGCCTCCCTGGAAGGGGGATTGGGAGGACTTGCCACCGCTTCCGGACAGGCCGCCCAACTGATAGCGGTGTTGACCCTGTGCAAGGAAGGCGACGAGATCGTGGCGGCCCGCAACCTCTACGGCGGGACCATCACCCAGTTCGACGTGACCCTCCGGCGGATGGGGATCCACACCACCTTCGTGGACGCCTCCCGGCTGGAGAACATTGAAGAAGCCATTACCGACCGGACCAAGCTGGTCTATGGAGAGACGATCGGAAATCCCCGCGGGGAGGTGCTCGACATCGAGCCGATCGCCGCTCTTGCCCATGACCACGGGGTTCCCCTGATGATCGACAACACCTTTGCGTCACCGTGGCTGTGCCGGCCCTTCGAATGGGGAGCGGACATCGTGGTCCACTCCGCCACCAAGTTCATCGGAGGCCACGGGGTGGTGATCGCCGGCGCCATCGTGGAGTCGGGCCTCTTCCCGTGGGACAACGGCAACTTCGGGGTGATGACCGATCCCTCCCCCGCCTATCACGGCCTGCGCTTCTGGGAGAATTTCCGCGAATACGCCTACCTCACCAAGGCCCGCGCCGAGTTGCTGCGGGACGTGGGCGCCGCCA
>JAPPKR010000203.1 GCA_028819835.1 bacterium
AGTCGGACATGACCGCATATCCGTTTCCGACCACTTCCGCCACCGCATCGGCCGCCCCATCGAGAAGGGCGATCTCAGCAGCGGATGACGAATAGAAGAGTTGGAACGAACCGATCACGCTGCCGACATCCACGTACATGAGGTTGTAGCCGATCACGTAATAGGCCAGGCCGGCGATCGAGTAGATGCCGATGTTCTTCAAACAGATCATGGACGAGTTCTTGCTGCGCACCGCCCCGGCCTCGAGCATGGTGAACCCGGCGGCCATCCACATGACCAGGCCTCCCCAGATGAGGAAGGCGAAAGTGTTGAAGACGAACTGCGACTCGCCCGAGACCATCTCTTGCGCCATGGCCAGACCGGGTCGGAAGAGAAGGTACCCGAACACCAACAAAGCGATCATGCCGGCGACCAAATGTGGTCTGCGCTTCTCGAGTCTCATAGATTTACTGTGAACGAGGTCCATGAACCGTTTCTCCTAATAGTCGCCGAATACCCTGTCGATTGGCGCCCCTGATGAGGCCCGCATTCCGCAATTCAGGTTAACACGCCGATCCCGTCCGGGTGGGTAAACCACACCGGTTCTTTGATCGTGATGACCATTGTCATCTCGGTGGCCTCGGCGCCCACCGTGGCCAGACGTGGATTTCTAATTCGCGTATTCAGGACGCCCCCGGGATTAGAGTTTGGCCCATGGGTCGTATAGGCAATTCCATAGCACTGGCCAAGGCATCCTGGGAAGTGCTCAAGGCCGACAAAGAACTGATGCTGCTCCCGGTCATCTCGATGGTCTCCACCGTGATAGCGGTGGCTGTTTTCTTCATACCCCTGCTGGCCACGGACGCGGGAGGCGCAAGCCTTCTGGTTCTGCTGGCGCTCTATTTCGTGTTGGCCTACATCACGATCTTTTTCAACGCCGCCCTGATCAGCGCCGCTCATGAGCGCCTGGAGGGCGGGGATCCGACCGTTGGCAGCGCTCTTCGAGGCGCCGCGTCCCGGGCGGGGCGTATCCTTCCCTGGGCCCTGATCTCGGCGGTGGTGTCGGTGATCCTGAAGGCCATCGAGGAGCGGGCCGGGTTCCTGGGATCGATCGTGGTCAGCCTGGTCGGCATGGCCTGGAACGTGGTCACCTTCCTGGTGCTGCCCATCATCGTGATCGAGGGGATGGGCGCCACGGCGTCCATCAAGCGATCCGTCAACCTGTTTCGCCAGACCTGGGGCGAGAACCTCGGCGCCCAGGTGGGCCTGGGTCTGGTCGGGTTTCTGGCGGCGATCCCCGGCGTGGCGCTGATCCTGGCAGGGGTGGGAGCCGGAGGCGCCGGTCTGCTGCCGCTGCTGGCCCTGGGGGTGGTCTGGATAGTGCTGGTGGCGGTGGTCATGGCAGCGCTCTCGGGGATTTTCCAGACGGCCCTGTACCACTTCGCGGTGGGTGGAGAAGCACAGTCCGGGTACTTCGACAGCCAGATCCTCAGCGACGCCTTCCAAGCCCGCCGTCGCCGGTTCGGCCGATAGGACCCGACGGTTTATAGAACGCGGGGTTTCGGCCCGCGCGGCGACCGGTACCCCATCCCGACGGCAACGAATCGCCATGGGCGCTCGGTCGCCCTGCTGATCCCCACCCGCGGCGTCTTTATCGACTCAGGTGGACCCACTCCGCTCTCCTCCAACCACACTCCCCGTCCGGCCGACAGCGCCACCCCATCGTGGCTGCCGTCCACCCCCAGCGCCCGGGTCAGCTTTCCCGGCCCGTCGCAGAGGTGATCCTCCCGGCCCCGGCGGGCAATCATGGTCTCGGATCCCCATTCGGGCATCCCGCCCCGTAGAAGGACCGCCTGGCCCTCCCCTTCCGGTCCGGTGACCACGTTGGCGCACCAGTGGACTCCGTATGAGCGGTACACGTAGAGGGTTCCGGCCTTCGAGAACATGGTTCGGTTCCTGCGCTTGGGTCCCCCGAATGCGTGACTGGCGGGATCGTCGGCCCCGCCGTAGGCCTCCACTTCGCAGATCAGCACCGAGGTCGTCAACCCCTCGATCCGAGTGACCAGCCTCTTGCCCAAGAGTCTCTCTGCCACTCCCAGCACAGGTCCGCTGAAGTCATCGATGACCATCAGCGATCAGGCAGACAAGAGATCCAGGAGCAACGCGGCGAACGAGTGCAGACGGTTCTCGGCCTGGTCGAACACCACCGAACGGGGGGACTCCAACACCTCGGCCGTTACCTCCTCGCCCCGGTGGGCGGGAAGACAATGCATGAACACCGCGTCGGGACTGGCCCGCTCCATCAACGCCGTATCCACGGTGAACCCCTCGAAGGCCGACAGGCGTTCGGCCGATTCGTCCTCCTGTCCCATCGAGGTCCACACGTCGGTGTACACGGCGTCGGCGCCCTCCACGGCCGGCGCCGGATGATCGAAAATCGAGACCGGGCCCCACTCCCGCGCCCTGGAGACCACCCCCGCGTCGGGCCGGTAGCCGGGCGGGCACCCCACCCGCACCTCCATCCCCGCCATGGTCCCGGCCAGCATCAGTGAGTGGCACACGTTGTTGCCGTCCCCCACATAGGCAAGCGACGATCCGGCCAGCGACCGCTGCTCGGCGATGGTGACCACGTCGGCGACTGCCTGGCAGGGATGTTCCCAGTCCGACAGCAGGTTCACGACCGGGGCCTCCATGTGCGCATCCAGTTCCTCCAGGAGGGAATGCTCGAAGACCCGCATGCCCAGAACATCCAGGTAGCCGTCGAGAACCCTGGCCACGTCGGCAGGCTCTTCCCGGGTGCCCACCCCGGAGGACTGCTGGTGGATAGGGATGGGATGGGCCCCCAACAGGGCAGCGGCGGCGGTAGACGACACCCACGTGCGCAGCGAGGGCTTCTCGAAGAACAGCCCCACCGACTTGCCCGCCAGCACCCCCCGGTGAGGGTCCGGGTCCCGTTTGAGGTCCATGCTCAACTCCACCAGACGCCCCAGGCCCTCGGGGCCCACATCGGTGATCGACAGAAAACTCACAACTCTCCTCTCAACTCCGCTCCCGCAGCCCGGGCCGCGTTGGCCATGGCACGCAACGCCTCGGCGGTCTCCTCGCTGGAGAGGGTGCGGTCCGGCGCCCTCAGGGTGTAGTTGATGGCCAGGCTCTTCCGTCCCCGGCTCAGGGGTTCTCCCCGGAACTCGTCGAACACCCGGGCGGACTCCAAGAGGTCGCCGGCCGCCTCGCCGGTGACCGAGAGCAGGTCGTCGGCCGCCAGGTCCTCGGGGGCCTCGAAAGCCATGTCGAAGGTGTAGGGAGGAAAGACGCTGGGCGCCCGAAACTGCCAGTGCCTGCGGTCGGCCACCAATGGAGCGAGATCGAGTTCCATGGCTATCACCCGTCCCGAGAGTTCCGCCCTCCGCACCACCGCGGGGTGGATCTCCCCCATGATCCCCACCGGTTCTCCGTCCAAGAGCAACCGGGCGGCGCGGGCCGGATGCCACCCCGCCGTCTCGACCGGTTCAAGTCGCCAGCCTCGCAGGTCCAACTGTTGCGAGAGCGCCCGCCACGCCGCAGAGACCGTGTAGAAGTCCACCGGACGCCTCTTGACCCCAAGACCCGATCCTCCCAGACGCCCGGTGGCCAGGAGGCCCACCCGCTCCGGCTGGTCGGGAACCTTGGGCAGGACACGATGGGGACGGTCCAGGAACACCCGCCCCAACTCGAAGATGGCCACGTCGTCCA
>JAPPKR010000026.1 GCA_028819835.1 bacterium
CGATCGCCACATGGCGGGGTTCGCGGTCAACGCCGAGCGCCTGTATCGCAACTTCATGGCTGCAGTCACGCCCTAGAGGTCAAGATAGCCCCGGACACTGCGGTTCAGAAGGGCAAACCCAGTGCGGTGGTGAGAAACCTCATGTAGGGGACCGCCCTTTGGCAGACAGAGGAGAAGTCCTCCAGAAAGCCCGGTGAGAACACGTCCTCCTCATCGAAGTCGACCCAGGCGATGTGGTCCTTGCGCCTGAGGTCCTCAATGAGGGGATGATCGGCCTCGAAGCCCTTCGGGGAGCGCTTCAGGGAGTCTCCGACAATGGAGAACTCGCTCACAAAGCCAGGGTCGCTCGAAGCCTCCTTCCATCCGTCAGGATCGGCGACTATAGCATTCCGGATCTCGGTCAGGGCGGGCGTGGCAGGCCTCCAGATACCTACGCCGGCTCCCACTTCCCCGGGGGCCAGGTGCAGGTAGAAGCCGGGGGCATGTGCCGTCTTGCCGGCCTCGTGCCGGAAATGGGCCGCGGCCTGGGTCTTGTAGGGGCTCTTGTCCTTGCTGAATCGAACGTCCCTGTAGATGCGGAACATCGACCCGCCGTTGGCCCGGGCGTCGGCGACGAAGTGCGAACTGATGGAATGCAACCTCGGCCCGAAGTCCTCTATGAATCCGAGCAGAGGCTCCTTGACGTGCCGGTCGTATCGATCCCTGTTGGCTTGGAACCACTCACGATCGTTATTGGCCCGGAGATCCAATAGAAAATCGAACAGGTGAGGGGTGAAGTGTGCTTCGGCCATTTCGCCGACCGGATGCTAACGCGGGCGCGGCCGGCCCAAAGAGGGTCTGCCCCGACGCTGCGGATCGGCCGGTGACGCACCTGAACCTGGCCGGGGGCGGGCGGAAACAACCCCGGAGTGGCAATTTCGCGACAAAGTCTTAACCTACGAACTGAGGACATGGTGGCTTATCCTTCCCGACCACGCCCATCCCGCGGTAAATGGTGGCTGCTGGCACTCTTGGTGGTGGCGGCCCTTGGTTGGACGCTGAACGCCGTCATCAACACTTCCCGAACCGAGACCACCCTCGGCGAGGAACTCCGCAGCCACACCATCACCTTGGACCGGGCCGCCCGGTCGTTCGTCAGGCTGATCGAACAAATCGACACTGCGGACCGATCGGAGTTGGCCTCGATCATCACCCAGTCGAGAGAGTCCATCGAAGCGGTGACCGTCGCCTTGGAGCAGTCAGACGAGCAAGACAGCAGCCTGGTCATCCTGCTAGGGACCTCTCTCGACCTGTGGGAGGAAGGGCTGGAGCGCTTCGAGAACGCCTTCCTGTCCGCAGTGGACGACCCCTTCAACTACGTGGTGGAGGAACAAATCACCTCAGCCCTGGTCAGCATCCGAAGCGGTGACCGCATATACCAGGCATTCTTGGAGAGGGTCGGCAAAGAACCCGAGATCCAGTCCTTCTCCGACTTCCGAACGGTGGTCTTCCTGCCCGTGGTGTATCCCCTGGTGGACACCGGCCAGTTCCTGGCCACCTTCGCCCGATTGTCCCGGCCCACGTTGGAATTCACCGCAGACCTGGGAATAGAGCAGGTTACGTCTCATCCCGAGTGGGTATCCGACCTGGAGGGTCGTCCGGTGATAATCCCAACCGACAGCTTCGACCTGCTGGTGGTGGTAGCCAACCGCGGCAATGTAGAGGTGGTCGAGGAGACTTCCATCCAGTTGACCATCTGGCCGCCGGGAGAGGTGGTTCAGGCCCGGGACCTGACGGTGCCACCCCTGTCGCCGGGAGAGAAGACCACGGTCACGTTCTTCGAGTTGGGGGTGACCCCTGACACGACCTACCAAGTGGAAGTTCGCCTGGGTGTCGCCCAAGGGGAGCAGAACGTGGATGACAACAGTTATGTATTCACCCTGAGCGTCGGCGGGTAGGGATTCTCCCCGCTGCCGGCCGCCTTCGGCGCCTGTAGCGTTCTCATTTAATATGTATCCCAATGCTTGACCTCGCCACGCTCCGCTCCTCCCCGGAGACCATCCTTCAATCCATGGCCCGCCGAGGCCTGCAGGTGCCCGTGCAGGATTTGGCGAAGACCGACGCCAGGATTCGGCGGTTGCGCCACGAAGCAGACAACATGCGGGCCGCCCAACGGTCCCTGGGGAAGGAGATCGCCGGTCTCGGAGGAGAAGAAAAGCGCCAAGCCATCGAGCGCGCGGCTTCTCTTGCCAACCGTGTCAAGGAGTTGAACGCCCGTGCCGGGGAACTCTCGGAGCGGTTCTACCGGGAGTGGCACACCCTGCCCAACCTGGTCGCTCCCAGCGCGGCGGACGGTTTCACCGAGGAAGACGCTCAGGAAGTCAGGCGGGTGGGGGAGATCCCCCGGTTCAGCTTCGATCCGGTCGATCACGAAGCGCTCGGCGAGCGCCTCGACATCATCGACACCAAACGGGCGGCCAAGATGGCCGGATCCCGCTTCGGGTATCTGAAGGGCAAGGGCGCGTTGCTGGAATTTGCGCTGATCAACTGGTCCATGGACCACTTGGTCGCAGCCGGGCTGGTTCCCATGATCACCCCCGTGCTGGTCCGGGAGATGGCCCTGTTCGGCACCGGGTTCTTTCCCGGAGACCGCCAGCAGGTGTACGAGATACCTGCCGACGAGTTGTTCCTCGCCGCCACGTCGGAGATCAGCCTGGCCGCCTACCACGCCGACGAGATCCTGGATCCCGAACAGCTTCCCATCCGATACGCCGGTTTCTCAAGTTGCTTTCGTCGGGAGGCCGGAACCCACGGCAAGGACACCGGCGGCATCTTCAGGGTCCACCAGTTCGACAAGGTGGAGATGTTCTCCTTCACTCGCCCCGAGGACTCAAGCGACGAGCACGAGCGGATCCTGGGACTGGAGGAGAAGCTGGTCGGAGAATTGGAGATTCCCTACCGGGTGGTAAACGTGGCGGCCGGCGACCTGGGCGCATCCGCCGCCAAGAAGTACGACATCGAGGCCTGGTTTCCGTCCTGGAACGCCTACCGGGAGATAACCTCCTGCTCCAACACCACCGACTACCAGGCTCGCCGCCTGAAGATCCGCATGAAGGCGCAGGGGGGCAACCGTTTGGTCCACACCCTGAACGGAACGGCGGTGGCGGTGGGCAGGGTGATCATCGCCCTGTTGGAGAACCACCAGCAAAGCGACGGCTCGGTGCTCATGCCCGAGGCTCTGCACCCTTATCTGGGCTTTGACCGGATCGACCCTCCCTAGGAGGCGCCGAAGGTGACCGGGCTGTCCCCCGACCGCATCTTCTCGCGCATCCACCGGAGGTACGACCGGTGCAACCGGCTCCTCTCCTTCGGCCGTGACCAAGCCTGGAGGAAGAGGGGAATCGACCAACTCCACGACGGGAGGATCCTGGATCTGGGAGCCGGCACCGGTGTGGCCATGTCCCTCTTCCGGAGAAGCCAACGAATCGTGGCGCTGGATCCGGCCTGGACCATGCTCTCAGCCAATCCGTCGCCGCACAGGGTGGTGGGAAAGGGAGAGAACCTGCCTTTTGCCGACAACAGTTTCGACGCCATCTGGTCCGCATTCGTGTTCCGCAACCTCGAGTCGGTGGAGAAGACCCTCGCCGAGGCCGCGCGAGTACTGCGTCCGGGCGGCGTGATGGTGGTGGTGGATGCGGGAAGGCCCCTCGGTCGGTTGAGCA
>JAPPKR010000270.1 GCA_028819835.1 bacterium
TGTGGTCGACGGAAGTCCCTCTCTACGGGCGGTTCGGCTTCGGAGTGGCGGGGGTTACCACCAAACTCGTCATCGATCGATTCCCCCTGGTCCCCCATCGACTGGCTCCTCGGCCTGCGCCGGTGGTCCTGGTCGAACCGGATGAAGCCAAAGAGGTGCTGCCGGTGGTGTTCGATCGCAAACGCAGGGAGGTACCCGGAATGTTCGCCCGCTCGGTGGATTGGTGGGAGTTGGAGATCCTGGCGGACGATCCCCGTCACCGCGGAGACGCCAGTTCCCTCCGGTACGCCCTGGCGCTCGACTCCGACGGCCACCCTATCGGATACGCCCAATACCGCACCAGCGGGTCCTGGGAGGGGATCGGCATAGGGATAACCCTGAGGCTGGAGGAGATGATCGCCCTTACGCCGGCTGCGTATTCGGGCCTGTGGAACTTCCTGGTCAACCAGGACTTGGTGCGGCAACTCCGGGCGTGGAACGTACCAGCCGAGACGGCTCTGCACCAGCTTTTCGCCAACTTCCGGGAGGCACAGACCCTGAACGACGGTTTGTGGTTGAGGATCCTGGACGTGGAGTCGGCGCTCTCTTCCCGCCGTTACTCGGCCGACGGGTCCCTGGTGTTCGAGGTATTCGATCCCGTGACCGCAAAGCCCTCCCGGTACCGGCTGGAGGTGTCCGGGGGCTCTGGCTCGTGTCGGAGGGTCTCCGACGCTCCAGACCTGTCCCTCGACCTGGAAGACCTGAGCGCCGGGTTCCTGGGACGCGCCCGCTTCCGGCGTCTGGGAGCTTTGGGCCGGCTGAAGGGAGAGCCTGCGGCGAGGGCGTTGGCCGACGCCATGTTCGATTGGTACCCCCAGCCGTGGTGTCAGGAGGTCTTCTAGAAGAAGGGATCAGCGGGCGGCGATCGCCTCGATCTCCACCTTCAGGCCGGTTAGGGGCAGGCCTCCCGCGCCGACGGCGGAGCGAGCCGGAGGCTTGCCGTCGAAGAAACTCCCGTACACGGTGTTGACGTCGCCATAGTCGCGGATGTCGGCCAGGAAAACGGTGGTCTTCACGATGTCGGAGTAGCCGAGGCCCAGTTCGGAGAGGATGTTGCCGATGTTTCGTAGGATGAGTTCGGTCTGGGCCGTCACGGACTCGGGGGTCTCCCCGGTCTGGGGATCGATGGCTACCTGGCCGGAGATGAAGACGAAGCCGTGCGCCTCGGTCACCACGGAATAAGGAGCCAGGGGAGCGGGAGCGCTCTTGAGTTGGGGTGCTTGCTTAGGCATGACGGGGGATACTAGGCGAAGCTGTTCCCGCACCCACAGGAGCGCGTCACGTTCGGATTGTCGATGGAGAAGCCGGCCTCCATCAGGCCCTCCCGGTAGTCCAGCGTGGCGCCCGTGATCCGCTTGGCGCTCTGCGGGTCGACCAGCACCCGCAAGCCGTCGAAGTCGATGACTATGTCCTCTTCCTCCACGTCGGAGTCGAAGAACATCTCGTAGGAAAAGCCTGAGCACCCGCCCGGCCTCACGGCCACCCGGAGGCCTAGGTCATCGTCTTCCTCGGAAGACAGGAGGGTCTTGACCTTGGCCACCGCCGAGTCGGTCAGGAGGATGGGCCGCTGCGGAGCGGAACTCTTGATGGTTAGAAGCTGCATCTGGGAACCGAGTTCGTCTGGTGTAAATAGTAAAGCTTGATTGTGATTATATACAGTGGGAAACGGCCTGCCGTCAGGGGAATAGGCCTCTCAACAGTTTTGCCTTGGCCACCCTGGCCACGCCTTTTATCAGGGCCGCGGTCCTCAGATCAACCTTCTCTTCACGAGCGATTCTGTGGACCTCCTTGAATGCGTTGGTCATGATGCTGCGCAGTCGCTGGCGTGTTTCCTCGTCGGTCCAGAAATAGTATTGAAGTCCCTGGAGCCACTCGAAGTAGGAGACCGTGACGCCGCCTGCGTTGGCCAGGATGTCCGGGACGACCAGCACACCCCTCTTCTGCAGAATCTGATCCCCCTCCATGGTGGTGGGAGTGTTGGCGCCTTCCAGCACCACCGAGGCGGTGATGCGATCGGCGTTACCGCCGTGTATCACCTCTTGAACTGCGGCTGGAATCAGCACTTCGCAGTCCACCTCGAACAGCTGCTCGCCGCTTATCGGATCTCCTCCCGGAAAACCCTCCACCCAAAGGTTGTGGTCTGTCCACTCTCTCAAGGCATCGATGTCGAGTCCGGTGGGGCAGTGTATCCCTCCCGACAGATCGCTGACTGCCACCACTCGGGCGCCTTGCCGAGCCAAGGCCAGGGCGGCGCTGCGTCCCACCTGCCCGAATCCCTGGATGGCCACCCGCGTTCCCTCCAAGGGCAGGTCGACCATCTCCAGGGCCAGGGGCAGGAGATAGGCCAAACCTAATCCCGTGGACTCCTCCCTTACGGCCGTGCCTCCCAGCTCAACCGGCTTTCCGGTAACGACCCCCGGGGCCCCGTGGCCCACTTGGTGGCTGTAAGTGTCCATGATCCATGCCATGACTTGAGAGTCGGTTCCCAGGTCAGGGGCCGGTATGTCGCGCTGGGGGCCGATCAGGGTAGAGATTTCAGAGGTGTACCGGCGGGTCAGGCGCTGTTTCTCCGCTCGACTCAACAACTCCGGCGACACTCGGACTCCACCTTTGGCGCCCCCGAATGGCAGTCCAACCAAAGCGCACTTCCAGGTCATGTTCATCGCCAGGGCTGCAACCTCCCCGAAGTTGACAGTGGGGGCATAGCGGATCCCTCCCTTGGTGGGCCCCATGGTGAGTACATGCCTGATGCGGTAGCCGAACACCGTCTCGACGCTGCCGTCGTCCCTTCGGAACGGAAATGTCGTCACCAGCGATCGTTGTGGGAGACGGAGGCGTTGGGAGACATTGGGATCAAGGTCTATGTACGCCGCCACCCGGTCAAACTGGTTGACGGCCTCCCGGTATATCCCAGAGTCCCAGTCAAGTAGGGGAGTAGCGGCCTCTTGAGCCATGGTGTCCGGAGAGGTCATAACCACCGGGGTCCAAGTTTAGCAGCGTTGAACAAAATGTAAAGAGTACTTTGGGGCTCTCATGCAAGAAGTCGTCTACTATCTATCACTTGCAAGGCCTAGGAGGTTGGTCTGTTGGATAGCAACCCGAGTGAGCCGACCGTCGAGCGGGTGTGGGCTGCCCTGCGGGGAGTAATCGACCCCGAACTCGGAGACAACATAGTCGACTTGGGCATGGTCGCCTCGGTGGAGGCCACCCCTCAGGGGACCGTGACCATCGGGTTGGCCCTCACCATCGCCGAGTGTCCTCTGCGGGACCAGATTGAGGGCGACACCCGGCGAAGGGCGCTCTCGCTGCCGGGGGTTGATGAAGTAGTTGTGCACACCACTGCCATGACCAAGCGGCAGCGGGCCGACCTGATGTCGAGAGCCAGGGAGAAAGCCAGGGACCGCGCCGAACCGACCCAGGTGGCCCCCACCACCCGGGTGATCGCGGTCAGTTCGGGAAAGGGGGGCGTGGGGAAGTCATCGGTAAGCGTGAACCTGGCCATCGCCATCAACAATCTCGGGTTTCGGGTCGGCTTGATGGATGCGGACATCTGGGGGTTCTCGGTTCCCCGCTTGTTGGGGATCAATACCCGGATGGAAGCCGACGACGTCACCAGGCTGATCATCCCGGTGGAGGCTCATGGATTGAAGGTGG
>JAPPKR010000099.1 GCA_028819835.1 bacterium
CCAACATTGTAATCGAACATTCGTTCGGTACCAAGCATCTTCCGGCCGAGGCGCCTGGACCCCGTCCCGTCTCAACCCAGGGGAAACCTCTCCAGCGCCTCATAGCGGGGAGGGCCGCCGCCCAGGTGACTGCGGAAGACCGTCACCTCCCTCACCGTCATCTCCACCCCCGCCGATGGGGCCGAGTCCAAGAGCGCCCGGACGTCCTGGGGCGGACGGATCCGGGACAGGGTGAGGTGGGGAGAAAAGGGCCGCTCCGACAACGGGATCCCCGCACTGGCCACCGCCTCCTTCGTACCGGCGGCCAGAGACGAGAGGGACCGGGATCCCCGCGACACCCCCACCCACAGGACCGAGGCCCGCCGAGCGCGGGGAAAGCTCCCCAACTCCCCGAACCGGCATCCGAAGACATCCCCGAGCGGAGCCTCCGACAGGTAATGGGACATCGTCTCGAAACGGTCTCTGGCGACGTCGCCCAGAAACCAGAGGGTCATGTGCCAGTTCCGGGGAGGAGTGGCGCGCCCGGGGAGCCTCTTGTGGCCGGCCATCTCCATCACCCGCCGGCTCAGCGCCTGCCGGGCCTCGGACGTGAGGTCCACCGCCAGGAAGATCCGGCCTACCGATTCCACCATGCTCCGCTGACGCCGAGCCGCGCCAGGTGGAGGGCGGCGGTGGTCGTGTAGACGCGCACCCGCTCTCGGTCTCCGGGCATCTGCAGCCGCCGGGTCTCGGTCCTCTCAGGCGTCGCCACCCCGACATAGACAACTCCCACGGGCCGGTCGGCCGGAGCGGGACCCGCCGATCCGGTCACCGCCAACCCCACGTCCACTCCCAGGGTCCGCCGGGCCCCCTCGGCCATCTCCCGGGCGGTACGGGCCGACACCACCCCGTCGCCGAGCGCCTCGGCGCTCACGCCCAGCAACCGCTCCTTGAGATCGGACGCGTAGCTCACCACCGATCCCCGGAACACACGGGAAGACCCGGGGGTCAGGGTGATTCGGGCCGCCACCATCCCGGCCGTCATGGACTCGGCCGTCCCGATGGTCCAGCCCTTCTCCTCCAACAACCCCAGCAGCCGCACCTCGACGGTCTGATCATCGAAGCCGAACACCGCCGGTCCCAGGCGCCGACAGATCTCGGCGGACAGAGGAGCGATCATACGCTCCGCCTCGCCCACGTCCGCCGCCTTGGCCGTCACGCGCACCTTGATCTCTCCGGCCGAGGCCAGATAGGCCAGGCTCGGGTTCTCCGAGCGGAGATAGAGGTCCTCCAGCAACTCGGCGGTACGGGACTCCGACCGGCCCCATGTTCTGATGATCCGGCTGACCAGGGTCTGGAAGACGCCGGCCGCCTCGGCCAACCGGGGCATGACCTCCTCGGCAAGCATCCCCGCCATCTCCCGGGGCACCCCGGGCAGGGCGAAGATCCACTTGCCCCGGTGAGACAGGGCCAGGCCGGGAGCGGTGCCTCTGGGGTTCTTGATCAACTCGGCGCCCTCGGGATACTCGGCCTGGCGGAGATTGTTGGAGGGCATCCCTCTTCCCATCCCCGCGAAGCGCTCCCGAAGGACCTCCGCCCATTCATTGCTGAACAGCAGGGAACGGCCGGTCACCGCACAGATCGCCTCCCGGGTCAGGTCATCGGGCGTGGGCCCGATCCCACCGGTGATGATCACCGCGTCGGCTCTCTCCAGCGCCGTGGCGATCGCCGCCTCCATCCGAGCGGGGTTGTCGCCGACCGTCACCTGGAAGTGGGCGTCGAAACCCTTGGTGGCCAGGACGTCGGCTATGTGGGCGGCGTTGCCGTTGACGATCTGTCCCAGCAGCAACTCGGTGCCGACGGTTAAGACCTCCACGATCATCAGGCGACTCCTCCTCTGACCTCGTCGGGAAGCGGGACCTGGCGGGCGTCTGCACCCAGGCGCAGGTAAGCCTCGTAACCGGCCTCCCGGGCGGCCTCCACCACCTGGTCCCGTCCCCAGGCCACCTCGGAGACGGCGTGCCCGTCGCTGGCCAGGGTGATCGGGACCCCCGCCTGACGGAACATCTCCAAGAACGCGGGCGAGGGATAGACCTGGCGGGCCGGGTTGCGAAGGCCCTGGCTGGAGACCTCCACGGCCACCCCCTTCCGGGCCGCGGCCTCCACCACCTGCCGGTAGAGATGCAACGGCTCCCGGGAAGGCCGGTACCCGTACTTCTTGCACAAGTCGACATGGGCCACGACGTCGGCGATCTCCGAGGCGATCATCTCCAGCACCAGCCCGAAATACTGTTCCCAGGACTTCTCGACGCCCCGCCGCTCGAACTCGCCGGCGCACTCCGAGGTGTCTATCGCCCATCCCCCCACCCAGTGAACCGCCCCCAGGAGGTAGTCCCAGGGATAGGGAGACAGCAATTCCAGCACCGCCTCCTCGGTTCCGGGTATGAAGTCGACCTCCAGTCCCAGCAGCACGGGAAGTCCTCGATCCTTGGCCTCCAGCACGGCTTCGACGTACTGTTCCATCCGGAAGACCCGGTCCAAATCCACCATCCGGGCGGTGAAGTCGGCCAGGGCCCGGTGTGCAGGCCCCTCGGCGCGTTCGGCCTCCCAGAACTGGCCCAGGGCTCCATCCGACTCCTCGAACCGGTAGAGGTGCTCGGTGAAACCCAACTCCGCCACTCCCAACGCCGCGGCGGCTTCGCAGTACCTCTCGATCAGATCGACCGGGAACCCCTCGGGGACGGGATCGGACCGATGAAGTCGATGGGGGTACAGATGGAGGTGATAGTCAGACATGGCATGGGCCGAGCGGGGACCGCTCCCTAATGTCGGACCGCCTCCACCAACGCCTGCAGGGGTCCGGGCCCCACCGCGTCAGCCAGGTGACTCCAGGCCTCATCGCTGACCGGCTCCTCCCGCTCCAGCATCCCCGCCGCTAAGTCGACCGCGTCGGCCATCCCCACATACAACCCGCTCTGGTCCCTGTCCAGGGCGGTGGCGATCGCCATCCTGGCAGACACCGGATCGCCCCTCCCCAACGCCTCGATGGACCGCTCCACCGCGGTGAGCGCCTGACGCTGCAACCGTCCGGGGTTCGCCATCAGACCTCCCGGAAGAGGTACCGCCGCAGCACGTTGATGCGCTGTTCGATCTCACCCGGGTACAGGTACCAGAGCATGGCGGCCACCGTGGAGAGCAGGGGGTTCCCGTCCTGGGGGGTGAAGGCGAATCCCACCACCTGGTTGCCATTGCGCACCGACAGAGACGACAGCGCCACCACCGCGTGGGAAAGGAGCCTGCCGTAGTAGCCGTGGTCCCTCCCGAATGAGAACACCTGGTTGGCAGACCGTTTGTGCGTGACGGCCACCCATGGGTTGGTGTAGAAACGATCCACCACTTCCTCCACTTCTATCTCCCGATCCAGGGTCACAGAGAAGTGGGTCGTGTGCATGTACTGGGTGTTGAGCTTGATCGCCGAGGAGTACACCGGGAGGTCGTGTCCGAGTGTGGCGAAGAGATGATGTGCGTCGCGGGCGTGGTGGGTCCCGAACCTGTCGTCTTTGTGGGAGTCGACCGTCGGGCTGGCCACAAAGCCTCGATCCTGGCTGATGTCGTTGGCTCGCCGTATGCACAGGAACTCCCCGTTCTCCAGGTGGGACGTGCCGTCGGAGTCGAAGGCCAGAGACTTGATCATGGCGGAGATGTTGTGGGTGT
>JAPPKR010000004.1 GCA_028819835.1 bacterium
CGTGCCTCCCCGCCCATGAGGCGTTCTCGCCCCGGTTGCACGCCGAGATGATGGCCATGGCGTCCGCGGCGGGAATCACCCCGGCCGAAGCAGTGGTGGTGGGCGGGTTCACCGACTTCGTGGATACCGTTCGGGCCGCGACCGGGGGTCCGCTTCCCGCCGCGGTGACAGAGGACGACTGCACCGCCTTCATGGTGCCCGACGGTCGGGCCGATGGCGCAGGGATGCTGGGCCAGACCTGGGACATGCACGACATCGCCACCGACCATGTGATCCTGGCCCGCCTGCGACCCGAATACGGACCCGACGTCCTGGCTTTCACAACGGTGGGATGCGTGGGCCAGATCGGCATGAACTCCGCCGGCGTGTGCGTGGCCATCAACAACCTCACCGGCAACGACGGACGCTTTGGGGTGACGTGGCCCACCATCGTCCGGGAGATGCTCACGCAAACAACCGCGGCCGACGCCCTGGGGGTGCTGCTGCGAGCCGACCTGGCCGGCGCCCACAACTACCTGATACTCGACGCCGCGGGACAGGGGTTCAACGTCGAGGCCATGCCCTCGGCCCGGCCGGTGCAAGCCCTCGGGACCGAACCGCTGGTGCACACCAACCACGTGATCCACCCCGAGGCCAAGCCGTACGAGGGAGAGAGGGCCCTCGATATGACGGCCAACTCCCGCCGGCGCCTCGAAGTGGCCGAGAACCTCCTCGCCAACGGTGACGGGCCTGTGGACCCCGAACGGCTGATGGAGGTCACCCGCGAGCCCACCGCCATCTGCCAGTGGCCCGCCGAACCCTACCGGTCGGAGACGAGCGGCGCGGTGATCATGCGGCCCCGGACCGGCGACTTCTGGGCGTGCTGGGGCCAACCCGCCGAGAACGACTACGACCGCTTCTCCCTGGCGCCAGTCTCGGCCCGCCGCCCCTAGGCCGCCAATCCTTTAGTCTGTACGGGTCTCTAAGACCCGAGGGTCTGATGGAGCAGGAGAACCGATTCCTCGAACAGGCTCGACGGGTAACCGGATACCTCTTCCCAGACCAGGTTGGCCGCCTTCGTTCCTGTTGTCAGTTGTCCCTTACACGGAGGAGGTCGGCCGTTCAGCGCCCACAGCATGCTTCCACTGTTATCAGGGTGATTTCTTATGGAAACCAGGGTCATTTCCCATGGAGACCAGGGTGATACCCCATTGACGAGCCACGTTAGGTGCCGCATATTTAGGGCATGAACAACACAACCACATCGCTTTATCGTCCTGACAAAGGCCGTTGGATAGCCGGAGTAGCAGCCGGTCTGAGCCTCCGTTTCGGAGTGCCGGTCTGGCCGATCCGGATCGTGTTTGCCCTCCTCTGCTTTGCCAGTGGGCTGGGCACTCTCCTTTACGTGGCGGGTTGGCTCTGGATGCCCCGCGAAGGGGAAACCGAAGGGATCCTGCAAGGCTGGTTGAGTGCCGGTCCCGCCCGACGGCGGATCGGCGTCATTCTGGTCGGCATCGTCATCCTCGTCCTGGCCAGCGCCACGGGCTTCATTAGAGGCGACCTTGCCGGCGCCTTGGCGCTGGTTGGCGTCGGGACACTGTTCTACCACGGATACCTCAGCCGTAGGGACCGCCCACCCACAACAACTCCCGTACCTCCAAAGAGGCGTTCACACTCCGCCAGGGTATACGTGGGAGTAGCCGCAATCACGCTAGGCGTGCTCAGTTTGTTCCACATAGCAACCGTGGGCTTCCACCCCGACCCCCACCATTACGGGACCCTTGCTGCCGGCGTGATCGGTTTCTGCTTTCGGATTAGATCTGGTACGCCGCACGAGGAAAGCTCCTCCCCATCCCCACCGATAGCTACCGACCGCGGCGATCGCACTGGATGCACCACAGATGAGTCTCTTCAAACCTCAAGCTGAGTTGTCCTCTCCTGCACATCCGACTCACGGGTCGTCCTTGTCATGGTAAGGACAGCCCTCGGGGTTGTTCTCCTCGCTTCGGCGCTGATGGTGCTTGTGACCCTTCCCCAGTTGGGTAACAAAGTGGGTGTTGGTACCTCCTTGCTGCTGTACGGCATTTTGGCTATAGGCGGTTTGTTACAAATGTGCCATGGAAGACGAGCGAAGGCATTGCACAGGCATCACAGATAAACGCAAAGTTCCCACTTCCCCAACGTGGTGGATGCGGAGAGGGCGTGTTTGGGATGCCCAGCGAAAGCGGGGGTGGCTTTGCCGCTCCACCCAACGTGACTCTTGAAACCAACCTTCCCCTGGAGAGTCCTCCGACTTGGCATGTGGGCGACTGACTTGGTTCGTGATCCTGCTGCCACTTCTTTGGTTTGGTTTCCCGGGTAGCTTCCGATAGATAGGGCGGGTGGTCGAGGTACCCTTGCTATCGGATGTCTGAGCGCTCGGTCGTCGCCACACTGGAAGAGCTTTCCGCTTCCATTCCCTGGGATCGGGCCGCCGACTGGGACGTGAGCGGCCTGACGCTGGGAGATCCCCGGCAGTCGGTGAGGATGGCCGCGGTGTGCCATGAGGTCACGGCCGGGGTGGTCAAAGCCTTGGAAGAAGAGCCGGTGGACCTCCTGATCACCTACCATCCGCTCCTCTTCCGACCGGTCAGGAGCCTCCTGGCAGGCCGGGGGCCGGAGGGACTGGCGTTCAGATTGATCAGGATGGGAGTGGCCCTGGCCGTCGCACACACCGCCTTCGACGTCTGCCCGGGGGGCGCGGCGGACGCGCTGGCCGACGCCCTTGGTCTGGAGGATGTGAGCGGCTTCGGGGCCATGGAGACTTCTTCCCAGATCAAGGTGGTCACCTTTGTGCCTTCAGAGTCCACCGAGGAGGTGGCGGAAGCGTTGGCCGCGGCCGGCGGCGGCCGGATCGGGCAGTACCGGGGATGCAGCTACCGGAGCGAAGGGGTGGGGGCCTTCCTGCCCGAAGCTGGCACAGATCCGGCGGTCGGCGAGGTGGGGGAGGAGAACCGGGTGCCCGAGGTGCGCCTGGAGATGATCGCTCCGGCTTCCCGTAAGGACGCCCTGGCCACGGCCCTGGTGGCCGCCCATCCCTACGAGGAGGCGGCTTATGACTTCTTTCCCGTCTCGGCCAACCTCCCGCTGATCGGTCGGATTGGGACTCCGCCGGCGCCGGTCTCGGGCTTGGCGTTCTTCGACCGGGTGGCCGAGGCGCTGGGCGTGGAGGCCATGCGCTGTCAGGGAGTGGACGAAGGGCCGGTCGGTAGGGTGGCGGTGGTGCCCGGCGGGGGGAGTTCCTTTATCGCCGAAGGAGCGTCTGCGGGCGCCTCCCTGATGGTCACCGGGGATGTCTCCCATCATCAGATGGCCCAGGCCTCCCACCTGGGAGTGGGTGTGATCGACCCCGGACACGCTCCCACCGAGGCGCCGGGAGTCGCCAGACTGGCGGAACTGGTGGGGACTGTGGTCCCCCGCACCATCGACTTGACCGGACTGCACTCCGGTCCGGAGATCAGGGTCAGGAGGGGACAAGGGTGAATCCCCTCTACGACCTGGTGGCTCTCCAGTCGGTCGACCTCGAGATCGATCGCCTGGAGCGGAGAAAGGCCACCATTCCCGAGTTGGAGGAGTTACGTCGTTTGCACGGCAAGCGCCTCGGGGTTGAGTCCGAACACTCCGAGATCTCCGGGCAGGCCCGGTCAATCGACCTGGAGTTCAACCG
>JAPPKR010000074.1 GCA_028819835.1 bacterium
GCAACGCTTCCCTCTCCCGTAGAACAGCTGCAGTTCGATTCGCACAACAACGGACCCGCAGCCGTCCACGCAAAGCCGTAGACGGTCCACGGTGTAATCGGTGGCCGTAGTATTCCACAGTTCCGGCATGTTGCTGTGGTGTTCGTACATGCCCCGCCGCGACCGTTCATACCCAAAACCATAATACTTTTCGGATCATCACCAGGGTAGGAGTCTATGGTGTCGAAACCATGGGCTCGGCCCGGGAGTCGTGGCTGGATTGGTGGGGTCCAAAAGGGGGGGGGCCGAATCGGTTATGATCCGTTCCGGGTTATGATCCGGAACCTAACGCAATGTCAGCCAACTCAGAGAATGAGGAGCAGCACCTTGGGTAAGGTCATGTTAGTAACGGGAGGGTCCTCGGGCATGGGCCGGGAGACCGCTATCCTGCTGGCCCGCGATGGCCACACCGTGTATGCTGGTGCCCGCCGTGCAGACCGTTTGGGCGACTTGGCCGAACACGGCATCATTCCTGTCGAGATGGACGTCTCTAATAGTAGAGACAACGAGCGGGTCGTGCGCCGCATCATCGATTCGGAGGGACGTATCGATGTCCTGATCAACAACGCGGGTTTCGGCCTGTACGGGCCGGTAGAGGACATCCCCATCGACGACGCCAAATACCAGTTCGAGGTGAACCTGTTCGGCCTCGCCCACCTTACCCAGCTGGTCCTGCCGCACATGAGAGCGCAGGGCGCGGGTCGTATAGTCAACACCTCGTCCATGGGCGGCAGGATCTTCACGCCCTTCGGCGCCTGGTATCACGCAGCCAAGCACGCTGTGGAGGGCTGGTCGGACTGCCTCCGGCTGGAAACCGCTCCCTTCAACATCCAGGTCGTTCTCATCCAACCGGGACTCATAAGAACCGAGTTCGGCCAAGTGGTCGGGGGAGGAATCCAGAAGTACTACAACGACAGTGCCTACCAGGCGGGGCTGGACCGGCTCTTCGCCATGATGTCAACCCCCAAAGCGGCCAATCGCGGCACCGAACCCGAGGTCCTCGCCCGCGTGTTCGTAAAAGCCGCGACCACAGCCAAACCACGCCGACGCTACATAAAAGGCGTCACCGCACGACCACTGATCTTCATCCGCAAATGGTTCGGCGACAAAATCTACGAACTCGTGCTACACCGCACCTTCGGCTAACCGACCACGCCACCCCCCCCCCAACTCTCCCAAACCGCCGACATGTACGTGGAGGTACTGGTCGCTGTGGCTGCAGGGGTCGTAGCGTCTGACGTGTCGTTGGCTGGATTGGCTCGTGAACCGATTGTCACTTCTTTGGGTTGCCTCTCACCCAGTCCATAGTGGAATGGCAAAACCCGACTACCTAACCTCGCCATAGAAGCGTTGGAAGTGGCCCCGGCTACCCGCCCGCCGCGAAACCCCTGGCCGCATCCCCTACGCCCCGACATCCATTGAACCGCCAGCCATGGGAACCTGGTGCTATTGGTCGTGGAGTGGCTGAAACGGTCATCCGGCGTCCTCTGCTATGAACACATTATCCGAGATTATGTTCTTGACGGGAGCCCAACCGTGCAACCGAGGATTATGCTTGGCCCCACTGATCGCCATCACCACGGTTCCCTTTGATTCAAGGAGTAAACAATGACAACCGACTGGAGAGATCTTTCTCTGCGGCTCACCGACCTGCTCGGATTGGAGCACGCCCCCATCGCCATCACCTTTTCGGAGGATCCGGTCGCTGCAGACAGTGGGATAGCCCCCTTCGGAGGCCCGTTGTCAGAGCCCACTCCGGATGGGAGATCAGGCGCGGTTCCGGCTCCCTGCGTCTTCTGGATGCACGCCCACACCCGCACCTTCTTCACCACCCCGGACGATCACGGCAACTGCTCGGTGGGCGAGTACACCCACGGCTTGGTCGAGGCCGGAGACATCCTCGATCGAGAGGATGTGGGAGCCCTGCTGGAAGTGGGCTGGGTGACCATGGAGGCCTTTGCCGGGGTTGTGGCCTTGGACCGCCGGCCTTCTTCAATCGTCTACGGACCGCTCGCCGATACCTCGCACGACCCCGACGTCGTATTGCTGAGGCTGAGCCCCTATCAAGCCATGGAGTTGGGCGACGCGGTCTCTATCCATCTCAGTGGAAAGCCGCAGTGCCAGATCCTTCCCATTGCCATCGATCAGGGCAAGGTGGCGCTGTCGATGGGATGCGCGCTGTCGCGGGCCCGCACCGGAATGGGCGACGACGAGTTGACCTGTGCAATCCCGCCCGGACAACTGGCGGAGATAGTTGCCAACCTGGAAGGTGTGGTGGGCGCCGACAAGCAGGTGGTCGGCTACGCCCAAGCCGACGCCGCCCGCTTCTAGAGTCACTCCCCCCTCCTGCTCCGCTAGTTGGACAACTCGCAAGAGAGAGAAGTGGGGAAACGGGGCGTCACCCGGACACCGGACAGCCAGACCTCCAAAGCTTGGGCACTGTGCCGCGGACGTACCTCGAACTGGTATCTCGCTTCGTTGAGCGGGATGTCCTCGACCGTTCCGGGGAGGCCGAAGCCCGCGTCGATCATCAGATAATGGCGAATCGTCGACGATGACTTTGGCGGTGTGAAGTGCGCTGGTGATACCGATGCCGGGGGAGATCCGGTCGAAACCTGCTCCGGAGCAGAACCCCAGTGGGCAGAGCCATCTTGAATAGGTTGGTGGGTGGCAGGGTTTGTTCCCATTTGGGCATGCCCGAAGCCAAACAAAGAGCCTTCGGATGCCATTCGACCTCCCTTCCCCTCGGACATCACCCGCAGAAGTCGGGTGCCGGATAGACATGCCCCCTTTTCAACTCCCCCGCCGTCCCCCGCGGCGATCTGTAGTTCCTCCCGAAAATGCCACTTGGTGTATTCGGTGCCGTTTCCCCACATGGAGGGGCAGTCTTGTCATCCTACAGGTACCGGTATCAGAGAACGAGGCGACCTTGGCGAACGGTCAGAGACCTAAAGTAACTTCTGAGCCAGGAAAACGGCTTGTCCAGAAACCTCTCCGCTGACCCCAACATCGTGACTCCCGACTCGGCGGCGGCGCGGGAGCGGAGTTGGACTCCGCCGCCAGACCCCAACCCCGTAAGTCCCAGCCCCAACGTCGCTTTCATCCTCGCCTCATTCCTGGCAGGAGTCGACCGCACATACATCGGCCAAATAGGCATCGGCTTTCTCAAACTGCTGACCGGCGGCCGGGCTGGCTGGTGGGGGCTGATCGACCTGTTCCTGATCCGAAAAACAGCCCGCCACGCCCTCGCAGCAAAGCCTACGGGTAACCCAGTCGAGCATGTCCTTCAAGAAAAACTCGCTGTTTTAGGTATTACCCCGCCAGCCGGCCGGTAACCCCGCCATCCCCATGGGTCGGTTACCGCTACGCACCTTGACCTTCGCGACAAGTCACAGGTCTCCCGGGTTGCCAGACTCCAACCCTATTCTCTCCCTTAGGACGTCTGCTCGCTATAGGCCAGAAGCAAGCCAGATGGCCTTGTCCTATCAAAGGCGGAGAAGAGACCCGGCCAGGGCCGGGACATCACAGGAACCTCACCGGCTCCTCGCCTTTGTCCCCCTAGGGGCCGGTCCTTGTTCGGTACAGCCGCAGTTGTCGCCTAACTGGCTCTCCGGCCCAGGACACCCAGGTG
>JAPPKR010000163.1 GCA_028819835.1 bacterium
CGGATCAGTCGAAGCTTACCGAGACCGACCCCAGCCGATCGAAGGAGGCCCAGACTGAGTCCCCCGCTTTGACCGGAAATGCGGCGTGAAGGGCGCCGGTGAGCACGAAACACCCCGCCGGCAACTCCTCGTCGTGCAGGGCCAGTTCATTGGCCAGCCAGGCCAGGGCGTTGAAGGGACTCCCCATGCAGGCCGCTCCCGCTCCGGTCCCGGCCAGGTCGCCGTTTAGGTAGATGGCCGCCCCGCACCACCGCAGGTCGAAGTCCACCGGCACCACCCGATCGCTCAACACCGCCGCCCGCGAAGACCCCAGGTCGGCGATGGTGTCCACCAACTTGATGCGCCAGTCCGCCACGCGGGAGTCCACCACCTCGATGGAGGCCACCGCACCCTCCACCGCCCGGGCCGCGGCCAGGGCGGTCACCCCCGGACCGCGCAGGGTCTCCCCCAGCATCAGGGTGATCTCCGCCTCGGCCTTGGGGGCGATGGCGTTATCCAGTCCCACCCGCTCGCCGGAGTTGTGGGTCATGGTGGAGATCACCGGCCCGAAGTCGGGGGTGTCCACCCCCAGGAGCTTCTGCATGGGCTCGGACGTCAAGCCCAGCTTGTAGCCGATGACCTTCCCGCCCATCCATTCAATGAGCTTGGACGCGAATAACCCCTGGATCCGGTGGGCGTCTGCGGCGTCCAGGGAGGGATCGGCGTCCGAGAGCGGCTCTATCGCAACGCCGGTCCGATAGGACTCGAACAGGGTCTCCGCCCATTGCTCCGCCACTCTTGCGTCCTTCACAATTCGCAATACGATAGCTCCGGTAGCCTTGGGGCGGTGACCCGTATGTTGCTTATACGTCATGCCCCGGTGTCCACCACCGGGAAGGTCCTCTACGGACGGGAGCCGGGACATCACATCACCGAGGAGGGACTGGCCGCCGCCCGGGAACTCGGTCGGCGACTCAGCAAGGTGGAGATCCAGGCTGTCTACTGCTCACCCATCGAGCGCACCAGGGAGACCGCCGCCCAGATCGCCGAGCCTCACGGCCACTCGCCGGTGGGCGAAGCGGGCCTGATGGAAGTGGACTACGGGGAGTGGACCGGCCAGGAACTGGCGAAACTCTACAAGTTGCCCGAGTGGAAGACCGTGATTCGCCAGCCTTCCCGCATGCGCTTTCCGGGCGGGGAGTCGCTGGCGGAGGCACAACTCAGAGGAGTGCGGGTCTGCGAAGAACTGGTGGGACGCCACCCCGACGGGGCCATAGCGGTAGTCACCCACTCAGATATCATTCGCCTGGTGTTGGGGTTCTACCTGGGACAGCCGCTTGACTTCCTATCCAGACTCACCGTCTCTCCCACCTCGGTGTCGGTGCTGGACATCTCCAAGAAGGGCGGGGTGACGGTCACCGCCATCAACACCAACGGGGATCCGAGCTCATGGCGATGAACAATCTCGGACCCGCCGAATGGTTCGTGGTGGGCGCCATCGGGCCCCCGGGGAAGCGTCGCTTCTATTTCCAGGTGGTGGCCGACGGCAACCGACATTCCCTGCTGGCCGAGAAGCAACAGGTGGAGGCCCTGGCCTCCCAGGGATGGCGCAGCCTGCAGCGGTCAGGCGTGGAGGTCGACGCCTCGGCGGTGGAATCCATACTCTCCTCCGACCTGGAGATCGACGACCCGGCCGGAACCGAGGACTTCCGGGTGGGAACCATCAACGTGGGAATCCGACCATCCGGACTCATGAACATCTCCTTCGAATCGGACCGGGACGACCAGGGTCTGATGTTCATGGTCTCGCCCGAGCAATTCCGGGCCATGGCGCTGGTAGCCCGCAGGCTGGTCAGGGCCGGACGCCCGATCTGCCCCTGGTGCCGACTGCCGCGGAACCCCGAAGGCCATGAGTGTCCCGCCCGCAACTGAGCACCGGACCGACCGGTTGATCATCACAGAACTGGTGGGGCGGTTCGCATCCGCCTCCAACGCCACCTTCCTCGGAGAGGACCCCGAAGGCGTCCTGTGGGTCTACAAACCGGCGGCGGGAGTGCGTCACCTCTGGGACTTCGAGCCCGACTCGCTGGCCAACCGGGAGATCATGGCCTACGAGGTCAGCACCTGGATGGGACTCGATCTGGTCCCCGAAACGGTCGAGGCTTCCGGTCCGTTGGGACCGGGCGCCGCGCAGCGTTACCTGGACCCTGACACCGACTTCGACTATCGCGGGTGGTTCGAGGACCAACTCGATCCCCGGTTGTGGCCGGTGGCCGTCTTCGACCTGGTGGCCAACAACGCCGACCGCAAACTCGGCCATGTGCTGGTGGAGTCGGATACCGGACGGCTCTTCGCCATCGACCACGGACTCACCTTCCACGCCCATCAGAAGCTGCGCACCGTTCTGTGGGCCTTCGCCGGAGAGCCGATTCCCGATCCCCTGGTCGAAGCAATTGCCCGGCTACGGGAGTCCCTCGCAGGAGAGATGGCCCATCGGGCGGCCGAACTCCTCGCGCCTCCGGAAGCCGACGCTCTCCGCCGGCGCACCGAAAGCCTCCTGGCACACCCCCGACACCCTCACCCTCCCGCCGACCGCTCAGCCCTTCCCTGGCCCCTCTGGTAGGGACTTCGCCGCGAGTTCTACTGGATGGCCGCCAGTGCGGAGTCGACGCCCTGTCGCAGTTCGGGAGACAGGTCGGGATCGATGAGCACTGCCTCCAGAGACGGTACGTGACGCAACAACTCGGCCGAGACCACTGCCGCGTCCTCGGTGCGGGTCGCCCTGGTGATCTCTGCGGTCTCCGACAGGCGGAAGGCCAGAACGTCCACGAAGGTGGCGATCACGTCCACCCTCCACAGCTGGTCATCCCCCTGGGCGGTCGTGATCTCGAAGACCCGACCCTCCGGCGACGATGAGCTGACCACCCCGAAGTCGGCGAAGGAGACCCCGCCCGCCTCATAGCGCTGCTCGGTGATCAACGTCAGATTCTCCACCGAGCCGACCGGAAACTGGTCGGACACCTGGACGAATCCCGCCCAGAAGTTGATTCCCACCCCCACCTCTCCGAACCGCAGATAGTCCGAGACGGTTTCCAGATCGGCCCCCTCCGCCAGGGCCATCAGCGCCATCTGCCCCTCCACGGTGAGCCTGGCCGCCTCCTCCCAGCGGTCGGACGCCAGGGCGGCGAGGAGGGCGGTGACGGTCTCAACCGGCTCTGCGTAGCCCGAGGGAGCGGAAGACGGGATGGCTGTGCCCGAGTCAGGAGCAGAGTCGTCTCCACATCCGGCCAGGCCGACGCCCGACAGCGCCAAAAGCACCACCAAGACCCACATCGGTCGCCCTGGGAATCTCAGGCTCCTCATGACAGTTGCCCGGTGACCATGAACCGGCGGCGCGCTTCCGGGGACCCGAGGCCCGCGCTTCGCCACAGCCAGACCAGATAGAGAAAACCGAGACCCTCCGCCACCCACCGCCAAACGTCGGATCCGGCCCGCTCCCAGGCTGCCGGCCAGAAGGGAGTCGCCTCGGCGGGAAACGACCATCCCGTAAAGGGCCACCACAGCACCGCAGGCTCCAGCCAGATCCCGTCCGCCAGCAGGTGGATCAGCCAACCCGCCGTCATCACCATCAGGTTGCGCCTCATCC
>JAPPKR010000112.1 GCA_028819835.1 bacterium
ACGTGCCATCCGCCAGTTTAGGAAGGGGATCGACCCGGCATTCTTCACGGGAGTCCTGCGCCACAAGCCAGATCCCCCTTCGCCGCGATCGCCCGGGTGCCCCCTACCTCGGCCGACGTCCCGATCCGACCCGCTCCATGAAGTCCTCTCGGGGAAGGGTGTTGAGCACAGACTCTGCGGTGGCCCATCCCCTACGGGCGTTGGATACCCCGTATGACATCCTTCTCAGCTCGGTCACGTGGTGCGAGTCGGTGGAGATGACCAGCATCACTCCTGCGGCCACCGCCCGGCGGACCACCTCGGGAGAGGCGTCCAGTCGATCAAGGGCGCCGTTGACCTCCAGCGCCACTCCTCGGGCGGCCATCTCGTCAAGGACCGGGTCCAGTTCGAGTTCTATCCCCGGACGCCGTCCCAGCATCCTCCCGGTCAGATGGCCGATGGCCGAGACCGCCGGATCCGCAATCGCCCGCAGCAGCCTCTCGGTCTGCCGGCGGGGCGCCAGGTCGTAGTGGGAGTGGACCGAGGCCACGCACCAGTCGAAGCCCAGCCGGTAGTCGGCGTCGTAATCGAGATCCCCGTCCGCGCCGATGTTCAGTTCGCAGCCGAACAGGAGCTCGATATCCGGATAGCGCTCCCCCAGGCAGGCGATCTCCCGACGGTGCGCTTCCATCTCGGCCCGGGACAGGCCGTTGATGGCCAGGTCTTCTCCGTGGTCGGTGATGGCCACGTACTCCATGCCGGCGCGGATCGCGGCCTCCACCATCTGCGCGGGCGAGGAGCGCCCGTCACCTGACCGGTCGGTGTGGAAGTGCAGGTCGCCGCGGATGTCCCCTACCGTGACCAGGCGGGGGAGCCTCCCCTCCAGCGCCGCCTCTATCTCACCGGCGTCCTCCCGAATCTCGGGCGGCAGCCAGTCCATGTCCAAGGCCGCATAGATCTCCTCCTCGGTCCCGGAAGCCACCGGCAGATCATCCCCCTCCCCGAAGAGGCCGTACTCGTTGAGAAGCCGGCCCTGTTCCATGGCCAGTTGCCGGAGCCGCACGTTGTGAGCCTTCGATCCGGTGAAATAGAGCATCGCCGCTCCCAGTTGGGAGGGAGCAACCACCCTGACGTCCACTCCCAGCCCGCCCCGGGTCAGCACCGAAGTCTTGGTCGTCCCTGCGAGCAGGGTCTCCTCCGCCAATGGGTGGGAGGCAACCGTGGCAATCACTTCCGGCCAGCGCGGGGGGTCCGCCGCCACCACCAAATCAAGATCCGCCACAGAGGAGCGAAACCGGCGGGCGCTGCCGCAAATCTCCACCGCCTCCACTCCAGCCAATGCCCAGAGGTCCTGGCGAAGCGTCTCGGCGATCGGCAAGGCGGTGACCAGAGGAGTGCGCCGGTCCTTTCCCGCCAGGCCGAGGCGCTCCACGGCCCGGGCGATCTTGGCCTCACTGGTTGCCCCCAATCCGGGAAGGTCCCGGAGCCGGTGGTCCGCCAGCGCCGCCAGGAGATCGTCCAAGGACTCCACTCCCAGTTCCCGGCGGATCATCTTCACGGTCTTGGGACCCAGTCCGGGGATCCGGGTCAACTCCCGGAAGGCCGCCGGATACTTCAAGCGCAGGCTCTCCAGGCGGGCCACCCTGCCGGTCTGGCAGAAATCAGAGATGCTGGCCGCGATGCTCTTGCCGATTCCCGCAATGCCCTGGATCTCCATTTGGTCCAGATCGGCTAGGTCTCGTCCAAAGTTCTCCACCGCCCGGCGCGCCCGCTCGTAGGCCCGAACCTTGAAGGACTGCGGGGAGCCCTCATCAAGGGTGGTGAGGGCGACCAGGTCGTCGAGCATCGCCATGACCTGTCGGTTGGAGACCATGGGGGGAAACGTAACAGACCGGGGGTTAAGACCAGATGTTCATGGGGTAGCCGTCAGGATCCCTTTCGCAGCCGCCCAGTCGCTTTGCCTTCCCTTGGATCAGCCGACGGGCGGTCCATGCCGCCGCCACGGCATCGAGTACATCATCGAGCCCGGGATGGGGCGGGCCGGTGACATTTGCGCGTACGGCTACATCAACGATGTTTGGGAAGTGGCTCTCCAGCAGTTCCAGACGCTCGGCGATTCCGGCTTGAAGACTCTTGTGAAACGACATCGGCTTTCCGGCCATGGCTTGGAAACTCACCTCCGGATGCACTTCGGCTGCCCGCAGGTAATCCCCGTGAAGGAAATCCTTCACTTCAAGGACGTCTCGCACCTCCCTGATCTTCGGGCAAAGAGCGTACGCCTGTCTGGACAGACCGCGACCCGTCTGGTCACGTGACCATTTCAGAGCGTCTTCATAGCTCTTGGCTCCGAGCGTGCACAACGGCGGAGCGTTGAAGACGGAGGAAGTGCGCCCGGGTTTCAACAAGGCACGAGCCTTTCTATCGGCAGAACGGACATTGCTGGCGGGCAACCCGATGGGAATGTCCACCGTAACGGCCCACAGACCCCTTTGGTGGCTATGGGACCACAGGTCAGCGAACGAGCACCACGCCGAGACTTCCTCCACCGGCGAACCCGGCACCACCCGGGTCACGGCCATAACCCAACCGCCCCGAACGCCGTCCACGCCACCCACCAAGTCCTCTGGAGAACCGCCGGTGGAGCCGCTCACAATCCCTGACTCCTTGTTCGGGAACTCACCCTGCCGTCGTCGTCAGCAGAGCGCCGCAGAAACTGAGCACCATGCTGAGGATCACGATCACCCCTATTACTACGACCCACCGGTGGGTCTTCCTGACATACCTGGCTATTTCCTCCAGGCGTTCCTTGTCGTACATCCTCTTTCCTTCCTCGACTTTGTTCACCCCGACAGGTGCTGTTGGCGAAGGATGCTATACCAGGCTGGCACCCCGCAGCCCTATCCGGTGGAAATCGAGGCCGTGCGCGCCTCCAGGATCCTCACCAACTCGGCGGGATCGATCTCGATCTGCAGGCCCCGCTTTCCCGCACTCACCCAGATGGATGGATGGTCGAGCGCCGATTCGTCAACCAGCACCGGCATTCTCCGGCGCTGCCCGAACGGGCTGATGCCACCGGGGACGTAGCCGGTGAGCCGGCGGGCCTCCTGGGGCGACGCCAGCCGCACCCTCCGGACGCCTACGGCTCTGGCCAGACTCTTGACGCTCAGCCGGACGTCCGCCGGGACCAGCGCCACCAGGGGCCGATCGTCCCCGAAAGCCACCAGCGTCTTGAAGAGCCGCGCCGGTTCCACGCCAAGCGCCTCGGCTACCGCTCTTCCGTAGTCTGGGGCGGCGTCATAGTCCACCCGGTAGGGGCACAGTCGAAAGGGGACTCCGGACCGCTCGAGAACGACAGTTGCCCTCGTGCCTCCGGTCCGCTTTTGGCTCACCCGCTCCCAGGGTAGGGGGTGAACTCCGCCCGGGATTTGGCGAAGACTGTCACCTCCTCCCAAAGCCACAGGCGAGCCACAACGGCGGTCTCCACCGTCACTGTCCTCACTTTTGGACGGCGATCTATCCGGCATTTGCACCAGACCAGCCGGGCGCCGTTGGCTTCCGCCATCCGGGTTGCCGCCTGCTGAGGAGAAGAGG
>JAPPKR010000168.1 GCA_028819835.1 bacterium
GATGGGCATAAGTCCCTTGCCTACTCGGCCGACACCGGGCCGAAGGGCGACTGGCCGCGGCTGGTCAAAGACGCGCACCTGTTCCTGTGCGAGGCATCGCTCGGCGCCGACCCCCCGCCGGGAGCTGCGCCGCATCACCTGGAGGCAGCGGAAGCGGGCCGGATCGCCAGGACACAGGGTGCCCGCCGACTGATGCTCACCCACATCCCGCCCCATATCGATCGGCGGCTGGCCGTGCTGGGCGCGGAGCGGACCTTCGACCGGCCGGTGGCGCTGGCGGTTCCCGGCGCGGCTCACCGGGTATGACCGATCGCTATACCCTGTAGCTGATGGCGCGAAACCGACCCTCTGACGAACTGCGGCCCGTCCGCCTGCACATGGGCTTCACCGACGCCACGCCCGGCTCGGTGCTGATCGAGATGGGCGCCACCAAGGTGCTGTGCACCGCGGCGGTGGAGGAGAGACGACCTCCGTGGATCACCGGACGGGACCACGGGTGGGTGACCGCCGAGTACGCCATGCTCCCCGGGTCCTCCGACCAGAGGGTGCGCCGCGATCACTACCGGAAGGGAAGGGCCCTGGAGATCTCCCGGCTGATAGGCCGATCGCTCCGGTCGGTGGTGAACCTGAGGACCATGGGGGAGTGCGCCATCCGGGTCGACTGCGACGTGATCCAGGCCGATGGAGGGACCCGGACGGCGGCGGTGACCGGAGCCTGGCTGGCCATGACCGAGGCGCTTCGATGGGCCGCCTCCCAGGGGATCGCCAACGCCGAAGCGGGCTTCGACCAGGTGGCGGCCATCTCGGTGGGGATGGTGGAAGGGGAGGCGCTATTGGATCTCGACTACCGGGACGACAGCTCCGCAGATGTGGACTTCAACGTGGTGATGTCGGGAAGGGGCCTTCTGGTGGAGGTGCAGGGCACCGCCGAGGGAGCGCTCTTCGACCGGGCCGACCTCGACAGCATGCTCGACCTCGCCGAGGCGGGGATCTCCGAGTTGCTGTCCGTCCAGAGGCAGGCGCTGGGCTAACCAACGTCTTGACGAGAGTGGACAAGAGACCGGACCGGCTGGTGGTGGCGTCGGCCAATCCCGACAAGATCGCCGAGGTCGAGAAGATCTGGGAGGAACTCGGGGTGGGGAGTCGGATCGTGAGAGGCCTGAGCTGGGACGAGGTGGAAGAGACCGGCGAGACCTTGGAGGAGAACGCCCTGCTGAAGGCGCGGGCGGTGGCCGCTGCCACGGGATTGCCGTCCCTGGCCGACGACACCGGCTTGGAGGTCGATGCCCTGGGAGGCCGTCCGGGCGTGCATTCGGCCCGGTACGCCGGGGAGGAGGCCACCTACCAGGACAATGTCGCCCTGTTGCTCACCGAAATGGAGGGCCGAAAAGACAGATCGGCGCGGTTTCGCACCGTGACGGCGCTGGTGTGGCCGTCTGGCCAAGTCCTGGTGGCCGAGGGTGCCCTGGAAGGCAGGATCTCCACCACCGCCAGGGGAGAGGGCGGGTTCGGATACGACTCGGTGTTCGAGGTGGGAGAACGCACCCTTGCCGAGATCACCTCCGCCGAGAAGAACCGGATTTCGCACCGGAGCCGGGCCCTCCGGGCCCTGGCGGCCTTGCTCTGTCCCTAACCGGTTTCTCAAGCAGAACCGTAGCACTTTTAGTCTCAATGAGGGTCTTGACTAAATTTAGTTGCTAAGATACATTTATAGGTAACACTTAGAAACCAGGGAGAAGAATAATGGAACGAGTCGAGTTTAGGAATCCATACCGACCGGGCGCGGGGCACATGCCTCCCCACCTGGCGGGAAGGGAGGATGCGTTCGCAGAGTTCGAGAGGCTTCTAAGGCAAGATGTGATTCTTGAGAACATGGTCCTGACAGGCCTCCGTGGCGTCGGCAAGACCGTCCTCCTCGATACGTTCAAGCCAAGGGCTATCGAGGAGGAATGGCTCTGGGTGGGGACCGACCTGTCGCAGACGGCAAGTCTGACGGAAGTGAATCTCGCCAACCGTCTCATGACGGACTTTTCTGTTGTGACATCGGCCTACGCGGTACCCGCTTCGGTGAAGATCGGCTTCACCCCAGGTTCTGGAGAGCCACGGGATCAGGTTCCCCTTAGCTACGAGAAGCTTTGTGATCTGTTCGAGCGCACACCGGGACTGGAGTCGGACAAGCTCAAGGCTGTTCTCGAAAATGCCGCGGAAATCTTGGCAGGGCATGGACGTGACCGGGTGGTTTTCGCTTACGACGAGGCGCAGAACTTGTCGGATCACCCTAGGAAGGACAGGTTCCCGCTGTCTATGTTGCTCGACATCTTCCAGTCACTGCAGAAGAAAGGCATCCGGTTCATGCTCGTCCTGACAGGGCTGCCGACGCTGATGCCGAAACTGGTGGACGCGCGAACATTTGCGGAGCGGATGTTTCGGGTAGTTACCCTTGACCGCCTCAACGACGATCACAGCAGGGAGGCGATCACCAAGCCGCTCGATGTGGCCGAATGTCCGGTCCGATTCACGGAAGCCTCCATCGAGATAGTTACAGAACAAGCTGGCGGCTACCCGTACTTCATCCAGTTCTTCTGCCGGGAGGTGTTCGATGTCTTTATTCAGCAGGTAGCAAGCGACCATCAGACGCCGATCGCCGTAGGTGCGATTCAGACGAAGCTCGACATCGACTTCTTCTCCGGACGCTGGGCCAGGGCCACCGACCGGCAGCAGCAACTCCTGTGGGTGATCGCCAACCTCGAAAACGCTGATGGCGAGTTCACGATCTTGGAATTGTTGGAGAAGGCAAAGACCCTCCTGGAAAAGGGCTTTTCGGCAAGCCACGCCGGTCAGATGCTGTCGACGCTTGCGGATCGCGGGCTCATCTATAAGAACCGTTTCGGAAAGTACGCCTTAGCCGTACCGTTGATGGCCCGGTTCATTCGTCGAAACTATGACGGTCCCACAGTCCCGTGAGTCATCTCAGGTAGTTGTGCATTCGGCTAGTGCCAGAAGAATGTCGATGACCCGCTCATTCGAAGTCGGCGACCGGACCCTAGCCGAGATCACTTCCGCCGAGAAGAATCGGATACCGCACCGGAGCCGGGCTCTGGGCGCCCTGGCTTCTCTGCTTCGCACCTAACAGCACTCGTTGGAGGTTGGAACCGGAGAGCCTCTGCCGGGCACGTGCGGGGGAGTGGGGCATGGCGGTGTTCCCCGCGGCAATCCGTTGAACTACCACCGCTTCTCTTTCCGGGCCACACTTACCCACCAGGGGAAGACACAGGTCCTGTCGCGCCGACGGGCGACTCCTTGTACAGGAGACTATTGAAGAACCCTGGTTTCCAATCCTCCGTGGCCGGCTAGCGGGAAGAAGCTCCACTTCTCGGTCTGTTCCGGTTGTGCCGTTTGGGGTTGGTCTGATACACCCTTCGACGGTTACGAGCCGTCCTTGCGGAGCCGGGCTGCGGTCGGTGGCCACCAGGCCGGCTCTGGGCTCGACCATCGTGACGGGCGTTCGGGGAGTCGGGCCGGGGGCGGCGCTTGACCGGCGATGGGTCGGCGTCGAGGCGGTCGGGGC
>JAPPKR010000226.1 GCA_028819835.1 bacterium
GCGGCCGACATCAGGCGTGTTCGCCCTCCCGAGCCTTACAAGGGAAAGGGCATCCGCTACGTCGACGAGAAGGTGCGTCGCAAGGCAGGTAAGGCGGGAAGAATATGAGGTCAACACGGACCGCGGCCAGATTGCGTCGTCATCGGCGCGTGCGCAAGAAGATCAGGGGCAGCGCCAACCGGCCCCGCTTGGCGGTGTTTCGTTCCAACCGCTATATATACGCCCAGGTCATCGACGATGATCGGGGCCACACGGTGGCGGCGGCATCTTCCCTGGAGCCGGAGCTTCGCGAACGCTCCCTGACCGTTGAGACGGCTGGTGAGGTGGGGAAACTCCTGGCGGGACGAAGCCTCGAGGCGGGGGTCGACACCGTGGTCTTCGACCGGGGCGGCTACCGGTTCGGGGGAAGGGTGCGGGCCCTGGCCGAAGCCGCACGCGCCGACGGACTGAGTTTTTGAGGTAGCCGATGGCAGAGATACAACAGTACGAAGAGAGGGTCATCAAGATCAGCCGGGTGGCCAAGGTGGTGAAGGGCGGCCGCCGGTTCTCCTTCACGGCCCTGGTGGCGGTGGGCGACGGCGCCGGCCGGGTGGGAATTGCCCACGGCCGGGCCAAGGAAGTGCCGGTAGCGATCCAAAAGGCTATGGAGATGGCGCGCCGTTCCATGGTCACCGTCCCCATGACCGGCGTGACGGTGATTCACCAGACCATCGGCAAGCACGATGCGTCCAGGGTGCTGATCAAGCCCGCTTCTCCGGGAACGGGCGTGATCGCCGGCGGGGCGGTCCGCCAGATCCTCGAGGCGGCGGGTATCAAGGACGCCCTGGCCAAGTCGCTGGGTTCCCCGTCCCATCTCAACGTGGCCCGGGCCACCATGAACGCTCTCATGGGCCAGCGCCGTCCCGATGAGGTGGCCCGTCTGCGCGGGAAGCGTCCCGAGGAGTTCGTTCCTCCCGCCCTGCTGGATGCCTATCGCTCCACCGAGGCGATGCGCGCCGCCCCCAAAGCGGTCCGATGAGCGAGGAAAAGACCCTTCGGGTCACCCTCCGCCGCAGCGTGATCGGTGAGAAGCCGAAAACGCGCCGGACGGTCCGCGGCCTGGGTCTCTGTCGCATCGACCACACCGTGGAACACGCCGACCGGCCCGAGATACGCGGGATGATTCACCGGGTCCGCCACCTGGTGGAAGTGGAGGAAGCCCATGGCTGACCGTTTGATGTTGCACGATCTCAAACCTGCTCCGGGTTCCCGGAAGAGCCGGGTCCGCATGGGCAGGGGAGGCGCCGCCCGGCGAGGTAAGAAGTCCGGTCGGGGAACCAAGGGCATCAACGCCCGCAACAAGCTGCGGCCGGGGTTCGAGGGCGGCCAGACGCCGCTGGCGCGCCGTTTGCCCAAGCTGAAGGGCTTCAAGAACCCCAACCGGGAAGAGTTCGCGGTGGTCAACCTTGGAGCGCTCTCGGTGTTCGACCAGGGTTCGGTAGTGACGCCCGACACCCTGAGGGAAACCGGCCTCGCCAAGCGGCGGGGAAAGATCAAGATCCTGGCCGAGGGGGAACTCGCATCGGCGATTACCATCGAGGCTCATGCCTTCAGCGCCGCCGCCCGGCGAAAAATCGAGGAAGTCGGCGGGAAATGGGAGATAGTCGGCTGATGTCGATGGCCTCCGCCCGGTCGGGAGCCGCCCGGTCATGCTGAACATCTATCGCAACATGTTCAAGGTCCCCGACCTGCGGGGAAAGATCCTCTTCACCCTCGCCATCTTCGGCGTCTACCGGCTGGGGGCCACCATACCGGTGCCCGGCATCGACCTTGACGCGGTGCAGGCCTTCCAGGAGCAGCAGCAGGCGGGCGGAATCTACGGTCTCCTCAACCTGTTCTCGGGAGGAGCATTGGAGCAGTTTTCGGTCTTCTCACTGGGGATCATTCCTTACATAACCGCTTCAATCATGATGCAGCTTCTGACGGTGGTCATTCCCAAGCTGCAGGCCCTGCAGGATGAGGGCGAGGCCGGCCGCAAGGTCATCACCCAATGGACCCGGTACACAACCGTGGTCCTGGCGCTCATCCAGTCCACGGGCTTCACTTACCTCTTCCACGTCGGCCGGTTCACGAACGGCATCGACCTGGTGCCCAACTACACCCCGGGCCGGGTGGCCCTGATCGTGCTGACCATGACCGCCGGCACCGCGTTCGTGATGTGGCTGGGCGAGCAGATCAGCCAGCGGGGAATCGGCAACGGCATGTCGCTGATCATTTTCGTTTCCATCCTCAGCCAGTTTCCCTTCGTGTTCGGCCAGATCTGGGGCCAGACGGCGGCGGTAGGCCTGGTGTTGCGGTTCCTGGTCATCATGCTGGTCTTCCTGGTGGTGATCGTCACCATCATCTATGTTGATCAGGGTCAGCGTCGCATCCCGGTCTCCTTTGCCAAACGGGTTCGCGGCCGGCGGGTGATGGGAGGCCAGAGCACTTACATCCCCCTCAAGGTGAACACCGCCGGGGTGATCCCAGTGATCTTCGCAACATCGATGCTGCTCTTCCCCTCGCTGCTGGTTACCGCCATCCCGTCCGACGCTGCGTGGGTGCAGGGTCTCTACCGATGGGTGGACGAGAATCTGGGCGGCGGCGGCCAGATCACTTGGTGGTATGTGTTCCTCCTCTTCTCCCTGATCATCTTCTTCACCTACTTCTACAACGCCATCCAGTTCGACCCCACCCGCCAGGCCGAGATGCTGCAACGCCAAGGCGGGTTCATCCCCGGAGTGCGCCCTGGTGGCCAGACCGCTTCCTACCTGGGGAGGATTCTCAACCGGATCACCCTCCCCGGCTCGGTCTTCCTGGCGGTGATAGCCGTGCTGCCCGCGCTGGCGGGACTGCTCTGGAACATCCCGATCAGCTTTTCGGGAGTCTCCATACTGATCGTGGTGGGAGTGGCGCTGGAGACCATGAAGCAGATCGAGAGCCAGTTGACGATGCGCAACTACGAGGGCTTTCTGACTTGACCGCGAGGGGTTCTGGCCCATGAGGCTGTTGTTCTTGGGTCCGCCCGGCGCCGGGAAGGGCACTCAGGCCGAGCGGGTGGCCCAGAGATTGGGGATTCCCCACATCTCGACCGGGGAGATGTTCCGCGGCCATGTTTCTTCCGGCACCGACCTGGGCCGGCGAGTCAAGGCCCTCATGGAGGCAGGGGAGTACGTTCCGGATGAGATCACCGGGCAAATGCTGGCCGGGCGGTTGACGGACTCCGACTGCGCCGGCGGGTTCATCCTGGATGGCTTCCCCCGTACCCTTCCGCAGGCCGAACTCCTGGACCGCCTGCTGGTGGAGGACCCCCTGGACCGGGTGGTCTCCCTGGAGGTCGACAGCCAGGTTCTCCTGGAGAGAATGTTGGCCAGGGGTCGGGCGGATGACACCCCCGATACGATCCGTCGCCGCCTCGAGGTGTACGAGACCCAGACCGCTCC
>JAPPKR010000157.1 GCA_028819835.1 bacterium
TTGTCACACCCCCCAGCGTATAATGTTTGGGTATGAAAAACGGAGTCCAGTCCTCGAACGGTCGGGTTTCCCACGGCATGTCGGGCAACCAGGTGCGCATCGTGCTGCCGTCTGTGCCGGTAGGAGAGGCTTCGTTGGCTGGCTTGAAGGAGCAGATGCGATCGGCCAGTCGGACGAAGGCCCGGGCCGAAGCCGTGCGAGTCCGGGCGGCCGCCGAGTACAGCCGCCGGATGGGACAGAAAGCCGCGGAAAGGGCACTGCGGGAGGAGTCGGGCGAGTCCGCCAACGGGTCCAGGGTGGAGGTGGACATTGCCGGGAAACTGGAAGACCTGCCCGACACCAGGAAGGCTTTCGAGGACGGAGAGATCACCTTCGGTCACACAAAGATCATCGCCAATACCGCCGGACGAGTCGACGTCGACGAACAGGAGTTGGTGGATCGGGCGAAGAAGGAGCCGGTTGACGTGTTCGCCCGTACTGCCCGCGAACATGAGCAGCGGAAGTCGGAAGACGACGGCCTCTCCAAACTGGAGGCGCAACGCCGGGCTCGCAGAGCCGGCATCAAGACCGACCCCACCGATGGGATGACCCTGCTATGGGGGCGGTTCGACCCGATCACCGGAACCCGTATCAAGAACCTGCTTACAGCCAAGACCAACCAGCTGTGGCGAGAGGAAGACCCCAAGGACCGGCCCACCACCGAGCAGCGCATGGCAGACGCCCTGGCGGAATTGCTGTGCCGACCCGGTGGTGACAAGAAGGGCAGGAAGTCAGGGACGCCCAGGACTGACCTGCTGTTGATAGCCCACTACGACATCGGCGAGCAAGAGATCCGTGATGCGACGCTGGCGGACGGCACCTCAATACCAGTCGCCCTGTTCAAGGACATGGCATGCCAAGGGAAGGTGGTTCCGTCCATCTTCGACACGAAGGGCCAGCCGTTGTGGGTTGGCCTGGGGAAGCGCCTGGCCACGCCTGCTCAACGTTTGGCTTTGATCGCCCGCGACCGAAGGTGCGTGGGCTGCGGCGCGGATCCCGCCTGGTGTCAGGCCCATCACTTGATACCGTGGGAAGCCGATGGTCCCACCGACGTCGACAACCTGGTGCTGCTGTGCAGTCGATGTCACCATCAGGTACACGACGAGAGTTGGCAAATCCGAAAAACCCCCACCGGCAAGTACGTGCTACAGCCGCCCCCGTCCCGACACCGACAACCCCTGCCCATTAAAACCTCCAACCGGCGCGGTCGGCAACGTAAACGTTCGCCAGGCTGAAGCTTTGGGAAATCACGTCCAAGGCTGGCAAACAAACCCTGCACCAGGGGTTGATTCTTACCCAGATGTTCTCACAGGCTGGAGAAGCTAGAAACCATTCCAACCCGCCCGGGACCGAGAGCTCAACCAGGAGCGGAACAACCCACCAAGCGAACCTTCAGGCCTCACCCGGCCGCGGAAAACTCGCGAAAACCACGGAAAGGCGGTGGCGGGGGAGGGTACCCAAAGGGGGCAACTAACCACACGCCGATTTTCGCGAAACAAGCCTATTTATCGGACAGCGCGATAGTCAACGGCTCTCGCTTCCCAGTCGGTGGGCGTCGGCTACCGCGTAGGCGGTGAGGTTGACGATCTCGGCCACCGAGGCGTCCCTCTGCAACACCTGCACCGATCGGGCCAGCCCGGTCAGAATGGGTCCGATCACCTCCGCATCACCAAGGCGCTCCAGCAGTTTGTAGGCGATGTTGGCGGCGGCTAGGTTCGGGAAGACCAGGATGTTGGCGGGATAGTCCAGGGGACCGCCCGGACGACGATTGGCCAGCAGACTGTCCACCACGGCAGTGTCGGCTTGCATCTCCCCGTCCACCGGGACGTCCGGCCAGCGATCGCGGAACAATCCGACGGCCCGGCGCACCCGTTCCGGTTCGTCCCCGCCCGCCGAACCGAAGTCGGAGTAGCTGACAAAGGCCACCCGGGGGGATCTCCCGAAATGGCTCTGAGCCACCTCCACCGCCGAAGCGGCTATCTCGGCCAACTCCCAGGCGGAGGGCAGGATGTTCACCGCACAATCCGCGAAGAAATAGGCAGCGCGTCCGGCTACCACCACGTATAAGGCGCTGGCGATGGAGCGTCCGTCCCTGACCTTGATTATCTGCAGCGCCGGCCTGACCGTCTCGGGGAAGAAGGTCGTGAGGCCCCCCACCAGAACCTCAGCGTCACCCGACTCCACCATCAGCGCCCCGAAGACATTGGGATCGAACACCATCCGAGCCGCATGGACCCGTGACACTCCCCGGTGACCGCGAAGCTCGAGAAGCCTTTCGGCATACCGATCGCGTTCGGTTGCCTGGCTGATGGGATCGATCACTTTGATCCCATCCAGGGAGATGCCCAGAGCCTCGGACAGTTCGGTGACCACTCCGCGGTCCGCCAGCAAGACCGGATATCCGATTCCCTCGTCCAGCACGCGGCGGGCGGCGCGCACCAGCCGGAGATCGTCCCCGTAGGGGAACACCACCTTCGCGGGGAATTGGCGGGCGCGGATCGTGACGGCCTGGATCAAGCCCTGCGACGGTCTGAGCCGGGCGCTCAACTGCTGACGGTACTCCTCGAAATTGCAGGGAAGCCGCGCCAGCCCTTCTTCGGTGGCGGCCATGGCCACCGCCGGAGCGACACTGGTGAGCACCCGGGGATCGAAAGGCTTGGGAATCAGGTAATCGGGGCCGAAGGACAATTCCTTCAATTGATAGGCCTCCAGCACCGATTCGGCGACGGGTTCGCGGGCCAGGCGGGCCAGCGCCCGGGCGGCGGCTACCTTCATACCCTCGCTGACCCCCTTGGCGCGGGCGTCAAGGGCGCCCCGGAATATGAAGGGGAAACCCAGGACGTTGTTCACCTGATTCGGGAAGTCGCTCCTTCCGGTGCCCACGAACGCGTCCGGCCGAACCTGCTTCGCCAGCGGATACGGGATCTCGGGGTCAGGATTGGCCAAGGCGAAGATGATGGGCTGCGGCTTCATCCTCTCCAGCATCTCCGGATGGACCAGGCCCGCCTGGGCGACGCCGATCAACACGTCGGCATCCACCAAGGCCTCCGCCAGCGTCCTGGCGTCGGTAGAGCGCGCGAACGCCTGTTTATATGGGTTGAGGTCGGTGCGGGACGAATGCAGCACTCCCCGGGAATCCACCATCAGCAACAACTCGGGATCGAAGCCCAGCCGGACCAGGAAGTGGCCGGTGGCCACTCCGGCGGCGCCCGCGCCGAGCACCACCACCTTCATGTCCTCGAGGCGGCGTCCGCTGAGCTCGGCGGCGTTGATCAGTCCCGCTCCCGCGATTATGGCGGTGCCGTGCTGATCGTCGTGGAACACCGGGATGTCCAACCGCTCTCGTAACGCCTCCTCTATGTAGAAGCAGTCGGGGGCGCGGATGTCCTCCAGATTGATCC
>JAPPKR010000254.1 GCA_028819835.1 bacterium
GCTTCTACATAGAGGAGGCGTTGCGAGAGCGGCTGGACATCCCGGTGTTCCACGACGACCAGCACGGCACCGCCATAATCGCGGGAGCGGGACTCATCAACGCGGCCGAGCTCAGTGGACGCCGCCTCGAGGACATGAAGGTGGTGGTTCTGGGCGCCGGCGCCGCCGGAGTGGCGACCGGCCATTTCCTGGTCCGTCTGGGTTTCGATCCCGAACGGTTGCTGATGGTGGATTCCCGGGGAGTGCTGCATTCGTCTCGCACCGACCTGAACCCCTACAAGAAGGCGTTTGCCCGCGCTACCGAGGCGAGAACCCTGGCGGAGGCTTTGGTGGACGCCGACGTATTGATCGGTGTCGCCCAAGCGGGCCTGGTCCATCCGGACATGCTGGGGAGAATGAAACCACAACCCGTCATCTTCGCCCTGGCCAACCCCGATCCCGAGATCCCCTATCACGTGGCGAAGCGGGTCCGGCCGGACGCGTTCGTGGGCACCGGAAGGAGTGACTTTCCGAATCAGGTGAACAATGTCCTGGGCTTCCCTTTCATATTCCGGGGCGCCCTGGATGCCCGCGCCAAGGGGGTCAGCGAGGGAATGAAAGTAGCCGCCGCCCAGGCGCTGGCCCGCCTGGCCCGTGAGCCGGTGGCCGAGTCGGTGCTGGAAGCCTATCAGTTGAAGGGATTGTCCTTCGGCCCCGATTACCTGATACCCAAGCCTTTCGATCCCCGGGTCCTCACCACTGTCGCGCCGGCGGTGGCCATGGCGGCAACCGAAGAAGGGCTGGCTCGGCTTCCCTGCGTATTCGAGGAGTATCGGCAGCAACTGGGCGCCCGGCTCAGACCGTCGCAGGGTTTGATCCAAGCCGTCACTATCCGCGCCCGCCAATTCCCGGCGAGGGTCGTATTCCCTTACGGGGACGACCTGCGGCTGGTGCGCGCCGCCCGCCGCGTGCTGGACGAGGGAATCGGGCATCCGGTCTTGTTGGCGGACCGGGGAGTCGTCACCGAACTCTCACATGAGTTGGGCATCTCCCTGGAGGGGATCAAGGTGGTCGATCCCATCAGCGAGGCTGCCGAACGGGACCGGTACGCCGAGAGGCTTCTAGAGCTTCGCGGCCACCGGGGAGTTTCCCGGGTCCACGCGGCTCGGATGGTCTTCGATCCCAATGTCTTCGGGGCCCTGATGGTGGAGTCGGGTGACGCGGACGTATTGGTGGGGGGCCTCACCACCTTCTTCCCCGAGACGGTCAGGCCGGCGCTGCAGATAATCAAGGTGAGGGACGGACGTTCCATCGCCAGCGCCCTGTATGTGGTGGTAGCCGGACGCGCGGCCTACTTCTTTGCGGATTGCGCGGTGAACATCCTGCCATCCGCATGGGAGTTGGCCGAGATAGCCGCTTCAGCGGTGGAGGTAGCCCAAACCCATTTCGGGAGATCCCCCCGGGTGGCCTTTGTCAGCTACTCCGACTTCGGTTCGGCGGGCGGGGACGAACCGGAACGGGTGCGCCGGGCCGTCGGATTGTTCCGCGATCGCTGGCCGGACGTCCCGGTGGACGGGGAGATGCAAGCCGACACTGCCGTGGTGGACAGTCTGCTGGCCAATCGTCGTCCGGGCGGTCCCCTGGACTATCCCGCCAACATCCTGGTCTTCCCGAACCTAGCCGCCGCCAACATCGCCTACAAACTGCTGGAGCGCCTTGGTGATGCGGAGGTGATCGGACCCATTCTGACCGGGCTGGCCCGATCGGTGCAGGTGTTGCAGAGGGACGCCTCGGTGGCCGAGATCGTCAACCTCACCGCCTACGCGGTAGCCGACGCCCACCGACTGGGAAGCGAGAGCCGTTGACTATCGCGCTGTCCGATAAATAGGCTTGTTTCGCGAAAATCGGCGTGTGGTTAGTTGCCCCCTTTGGGTACCCTCCCCCGCCACCGCCTTTCCGTGGTTTTCGCGAGTTTTCCGCGGCCGGGTGAGGCCTGAAGGTTCGCTTGGTGGGTTGTTCCGCTCCTGGTTGAGCTCTCGGTCCCGGGCGGGTTGGAATGGTTTCTAGCTTCTCCAGCCTGTGAGAACATCTGGGTAAGAATCAACCCCTGGTGCAGGGTTTGTTTGCCAGCCTTGGACGTGATTTCCCAAAGCTTCAGCCTGGCGAACGTTTACGTTGCCGACCGCGCCGGTTGGAGGTTTTAATGGGCAGGGGTTGTCGGTGTCGGGACGGGGGCGGCTGTAGCACGTACTTGCCGGTGGGGGTTTTTCGGATTTGCCAACTCTCGTCGTGTACCTGATGGTGACATCGACTGCACAGCAGCACCAGGTTGTCGACGTCGGTGGGACCATCGGCTTCCCACGGTATCAAGTGATGGGCCTGACACCAGGCGGGATCCGCGCCGCAGCCCACGCACCTTCGGTCGCGGGCGATCAAAGCCAAACGTTGAGCAGGCGTGGCCAGGCGCTTCCCCAGGCCAACCCACAACGGCTGGCCCTTCGTGTCGAAGATGGACGGAACCACCTTCCCTTGGCATGCCATGTCCTTGAACAGGGCGACTGGTATTGAGGTGCCGTCCGCCAGCGTCGCATCACGGATCTCTTGCTCGCCGATGTCGTAGTGGGCTATCAACAGCAGGTCAGTCCTGGGCGTCCCTGACTTCCTGCCCTTCTTGTCACCACCGGGTCGGCACAGCAATTCCGCCAGGGCGTCTGCCATGCGCTGCTCGGTGGTGGGCCGGTCCTTGGGGTCTTCCTCTCGCCACAGCTGGTTGGTCTTGGCTGTAAGCAGGTTCTTGATACGGGTTCCGGTGATCGGGTCGAACCGCCCCCATAGCAGGGTCATCCCATCGGTGGGGTCGGTCTTGATGCCGGCTCTGCGAGCCCGGCGTTGCGCCTCCAGTTTGGAGAGGCCGTCGTCTTCCGACTTCCGCTGCTCATGTTCGCGGGCAGTACGGGCGAACACGTCAACCGGCTCCTTCTTCGCCCGATCCACCAACTCCTGTTCGTCGACGTCGACTCGTCCGGCGGTATTGGCGATGATCTTTGTGTGACCGAAGGTGATCTCTCCGTCCTCGAAAGCCTTCCTGGTGTCGGGCAGGTCTTCCAGTTTCCCGGCAATGTCCACCTCCACCCTGGACCCGTTGGCAGACTCGCCCGACTCCTCCCGCAATGTCCTTTCAGCGGCTTTCTGTCCCATCCGTCGGCTGTACTCGGCTGCCGCCCGGACTCGCACGGCCTCGGCTTGGGCCTTCGCCCGACTGGCAGATCGCATCTGCTCCTTCAAACCAGCCAACGAAGCCTCTCTGACCGCCACAGACGGCAGCACGATGCGCACCTGGTTGCCCGCCATGCCATTGGAAACGCCACCGCTTGAGGACTGGACTCCGTTTTTCATACCCAAACATTATACGCTGGGGGGTGTGACAA
>JAPPKR010000274.1 GCA_028819835.1 bacterium
GTCGGAGGTAGCCGCCCGGCTTTCGGAACTGGCGACCTGGAGCGAGGTCATGGTGTTTCCGCTTACCGGCGGGCTATCCGACCGCCAGGGTTTCGAACGTTGTCTCGGGGCGATCGGAAAGGCAGGCGGAAAGTGAGCTTGGGGACGGACTACCTGCGTTTCGACGGGATGGGATTGGCGGGGCTGGTGGCCGGCGGGGAGGTGCATCCCTCCGAACTCCTGGAGGAGGCGCTGCGGCGGTCCGAGGCGGTCGACCCCCATCTGGGGGCGATGGCGTCGACCATGGAGGAGGAGGCACGGAGACAGATCGCCCTCGGGGAAACCTCCGGGCCCTTCGGCGGGACCCCGTTCTTGCTGAAGGACCTCCGGGCGCAGTACGCCGGAACTCCCACAGACTCGGGAAGCAGGTTCTTTGCCGGCACGGTGCCCGAGTACGACACCGAGGTGGTACGCAGACACCGCAGAGCCGGGCTGGTGACCTTCGGCAAGACCAAAACCCCCGAACTGGGATGCAATCTCGCCACCGAGCCCCGGTGGGGAGGGCCCGCGCGCAATCCTTGGGACACCGCTTTGATCCCCGGCGGGTCGAGCGGAGGGGCGGCCGCCCTGGTAGCCGCCAGGGTGGTGCCTCTCGCCCATGCCACGGACGGCGGCGGGTCGATCAGGATCCCGGCGGCCTGCTGCGGGCTCTTCGGGCTCAAGCCCACTCGCGGGCGAACCCCCGCCGGACCCGACCGGGGAGAAGGCTGGGGAGGTCTCAGCACCGAGCACGCGGTGTCGGTGACCGTCCGGGACTCGGCCCTTCTCCTGGACGTCACCGCCGGACCCGATCCGGGGGCTCCCTATTACCCCGCTTCTCCGGCCCGCTCGTTTCTCTCTCTGGTCGGCGCCGATCCGGGAAGGCTGCGGATTGGCTTCTCCCTGCACACCCCGAGGGGCCACGACCTCCATCCCGATCATCAGAGGGTGACCGAGGAGACCGCCCGACTATGCGAAGGGTTGGGCCACATCGTGGAGGAAGCCTCCCCCCGCTGGGAACTGAAGCGGGCGGGCGCCGCATACTCAACCGTGGTCAACGCCAACGTGGCCCGCACGGTTGCGGATCGCGCCCGGGCGCTGGGACGCCTTCCGGGACCCGACGACCTGGAGGCGGGCATTCACCAGCGGGTGGAAGAGGGAAACCGGACCGGCGCCCTCGCATACCTCGAGGCGCTGGACACCATTCACCGGGTGGGAAGGCAGGTCTCCGGTTTCTTCGACACCTATGACGCCTGGCTCACCCCAACCGTCGCCGCTCCTCCCCCACCGTTGGGGACCTTTAACGCCGACTCCGAGGACACCGCTCGGTTCCGGTCCCTGATCGGAAGGTTCAGCCCCTTCTGTTCGGTGGCGAACATGACCGGACAGCCCGCCATGTCGGTTCCGCTCGGTGAGACCTCCGAAGGACTCCCCGTCGGGATGCACTTCTTGGGAAGGTACGGGGACGAAGCCACGCTGCTCATGCTGGCCGCCCAGCTTGAGGAGGCCCGTCCCTGGTTCGACCGTCGGCCCGCCGTGGCGGAGGTCTAGCCCTCTCCCGACCGCGGAGAGATGGGACTCAGTCGCCCCAGTAACGCTCCTCCGCCCAGGGGTCACCCCGCATGTGATAGCCGTTCCTCTCCCAGAAACCCGGCTGGTCGCCCTCCATGAATCGCAACCCCCGCACCCACTTCACCGACTTCCAGAAATAGAGATGGGGCACCACCAGCCTCATCGGCCAACCGTGATCGGGCGCCAGATCCGCACCGTCGTAGCGCAGGGCGAACAGATTCTCGGGCCGGTCGAAGTCCCCGAGAGGAAGGTTCGATGTGAACCCGTGCTCGGCGATCACCATCACATGGGTGGCCTGGGGCAGGACTTCAATCCGGGACAGCACGTCGGTGACGGCGATCCCCTCCCAGAGGGTGTCGAACTTCGACCACTTGGTGACGCAGTGGATGTCGCACAAACGCTCAACCCGGGGCAGGGAGGCCATCTCCTCGAAGGACCATGACACCGGGCTCCTCACCAAGCCGTCCACCTTGAAGTCCCAGCGGTCCAGCTTGACCTTGGGGGTCGTCCCGACATGCAGCACGGGGAACCGCTTGGTATTGTACTGGCCGGGAGGTAACCGGGAGGGGTCCACTCCTTCCGGCAGCCTCTTTCGCAATCGGGACATGACGCTCATCAATGAGAGCCTAACCGGTCAATCGACAATCGGCCAGGCCGGTTCGCAAGTGTGACCATCAAAGGAACGCCTGCTTCATGTACCATCCGTCACCGGCTCGACCGTCAGGTAGTAACCGCCGAAATCGCTATCCCAAACTTCGGCGATGACGACGAAGTACTCCCCGGCATGCGGCGCCTCAAAGACCACTTCAGCATCCAGGCCGAATACTCCTCCGGCGCTGTCGTCATCGTATTCGAAAACACTGTCAACGGCCTCGGCACTGACAAACACCACCGTGTCCACCGTAAGGGAGTCGGTGGATATCTTCACCCTGTCTCCTTCCTGAAGGTGAATCGAAAACCAGTCCGAATCTCCGGGGTAATCGATTGCTCCGACGATGGTTTCGCCCACCGCGATGGAGAGGCCGTCTTCATGGTCACTCACCGGGAACAGCTCAGTATTGCTGAGGAGAACGAAAGACGAAGGACCTCCGGCTGCCAACTCGACTCGCAGGAAGTAATGACCGTCCGTATCAAGCTCTACGACTGCGGCCTCGACGCCGCTGTAGGTGGCGTCGAACACTGTCGCGGGCAGACCGGACGGACCGGACACAGTAATCATGCCGTCACCGGGACCTTCCACATCCACCTCCAGGGTTGACCCCGCCATCCCCTCTATGACGAAGGACCGGGTATCCCAAAGGTGGTTCAAGTCCAAATCGAACTGGAACGATCCCGACGATGACCAGGAGAGCCTTCTGCTTTGGGAGGTTTCCAACATGCTCTCCACGACGTTGGCAACGTCGGACGCAGACAGCGCCAAGCCGAACCCACCCAAACCGAACGTGGTGATTCCTACCACGCGACCTTCAGAATCGATGAGCGCCCCTCCGCTCTGCCCACTATCGATAGTGGCGTCGGTCTGAAGCAGCGTCATTCCAAAACTCTCCCATTCTCGCAAGCGGGAAAGGATGCCCCTCGCGATGGTGGGCTGGGGAGACAACTCTTGTTCGCCCGGATATCCAACCACCAGCAATTCCTCACCCGGGGCCATCCCCTCGCCATCCTCCAGGCTCAACGGCGAAGCAGCAGCCTCCACCGGTCCCAGCACTGCCAGATCCGTCATGAAATCCCATTCCAAAACCGGCATGATGGTCCCCCGGTTTTACGGAGTCAGCTCACTTGGATCAGTGGTGTGACGG
>JAPPKR010000126.1 GCA_028819835.1 bacterium
CCGCCATGAGCGTGGAGTTGTGCAATGAGTGTCACCCCTTCTACACCGGAGAGCAGAGGCTGGTCGACACCGGCGGAAGGGTCGAGCACTTCCAAAGGCGCTACGGAAAAGCGGCCGAAGTCCGCTCCAAGCGGTACCGCAAGAGAACCACCGCTCTAACTGAAGCACCTTCGTCCGCCCCCGAGGAGGCGGACGCCGAGGGGTCTTCGACACCCGCCGCCGGAGAGTCGACTCCGGATACAGGACCCGAGGTGCTGAGGACCGACGACGCCTAACCAACCCCTGTTCGCTTTGAGGGCCGAATCCCAACCTGTCCCAGCGCCTCAATCCGAATTACTGACGGTAGGGGGGCAAGCCCTGATCGAGGGCGTGATGGTCCGCGGCCCGGAAGCCTGGGCTGTGGCGGCCCGACGACCGGATGGGGTGATCGTGGCCGAGCGGAGGGAACTTCCCCGCCTCTCCACCCGAAGCTGGGCCGCTCGAGTCCCATTCCTGCGAGGCATCCTGGTCCTGTTTGAATCGCTCAATCTGGGATTCCGCTCCCTGGCCTGGTCCGCAGAGATCGCAGCACAGGAACCGGGGGAAGATCCGGACGGCGCCGAGGGCCCGCGGGAAACGCTCGGCTGGCAACTCTGGGTGTGGATGGCGGTGGCTCTCTCTTTCTTCGTGGCGTTCTTCATGGTGGTCCCCGCCACCGTCGCCCGGCTGACGGCGGGCGAATCCGGGCTGGCGTTCGGGTTCTTGGAAGCGGTCATCCGACTTGGCCTGTTCATCGGGTATCTGTGGGCGATCGGCCGGATGGCGGACATCAAGAGAGTATTCGCCTACCACGGCGCCGAGCACATGACCATCCACGCCTACGAGCAGGGAGAGCCTCTATCCGTGGAGACTGTTCTCAAGTACCCGCCCGAGCACCCACGGTGCGGGACCAACTTCCTCTTGCTGGTGGTGATCATCTCGATACTGGCCTTCGCCCTGGTGGGCAACCCCGGTTGGCTGGTCCTGATCCTGAGCCGGGTGGTCCTCATCCCGGTAATCGCGGCCATCGCGTACGAGATCCTGAAATTCGCCGGGAGGAAGCAATCGGATGTCCTGGGCAGATGGCTTGCCGCGCCCGGACTGTGGCTGCAGAAGCTAACCACCAATCAACCCGCCCCGGACCAGGTCGAGGTGGCCATGACCAGCCTGCTGGCGGCGGTGGACGCCGCCGAATCCGACCGTCTGGTGACCACCGGAGCCATACCCTCAGTGGTTATGGAAGCCCTGAGCCGATGACCGATCCGGTTTGGCGGGAGCGCATCCCCGTGTTGGAGCGGCAACTGGCCGAAGTGGAGATGTCCATGGCACAGCCGGATGTGATCTCCGACCACCGGCGGCTGGCCGAAGCGGGCCGGCGCCGGGCGGAGCTGTGGCCGATCGTGAAGACCGCCCGCGCCTGGTTGGCAGCCGTGGAGGAGGCCGGGGAGGCGGAGGAGTTGGCCGAGTCCGACCCGGGGCTCCGCGACGAACTGCTGGAGATGGCCGAGGAACGGCGTCGCGACGCCGTGTGCCTGGAGAAGGAGTTGGAGATCCTCATGGTCCCCGCCGATCCCGACGACCATCGGGACGTGATCCTGGAGATCAGGGCGGCGGCCGGAGGCGACGAAGCCGCCATCTGGGCCGGGGATCTGCTTCGCATGTACCAGAAGTTCGCCGACCGGCACGGTCTGCGCACCGAGGAGATGGACGCCTCTCCCTCCGGAGTGGGCGGATACAGCAAGGTCTCCTTCGCCGTCAAGGGTCGCGGATCGTATGGGATGCTTCGTTATGAAGGCGGCGTGCACCGCGTGCAGCGGGTGCCCAGGACCGAGTCGCAGGGGCGGGTCCACACCTCCACGGCCACCGTTGCCGTCTTGCCGGAGGCCGACGAGGTGGAGGTGGAGGTGAGCCCCGATGAAGTCCGGGTGGACGTGTTCCGCTCCTCCGGGCCCGGCGGCCAGTCGGTCAACACCACGGATTCGGCGGTCAGGATCACCCATCTCCCCACCGGTCTGGTGGTGAGTTGCCAGGATCAGAAGAGCCAGTTCCAGAACAAGGAGAAGGCCTTCCGGGTGCTGCGCGCCCGGCTGTACCAGTTGGAGATCGAGCGTCGCCAAGCCGGCATCGCCGGCCAGAGACGGTCCCAGGTGGGGGGTGGCGACCGATCGGAGAAGATCCGCACTTACAACTTCCGGGAGAACCGGGTGACGGACCACCGGATCGGGCTGACCCTCAAGTCGCTCGACCGGGTGCTGGAAGGGGAGATCGACCAGATGACCGGCGAGTTGGCGGCCCGGGACCGGTCCGAAAGACTGGTCTCCTCCCTTTCGGCGCCTGCATCGGACTGACCCTCTCGGCCCCGATGGGTTCCCCGGCTCTCTCCCCCCTGCAGATTTCCCGCCGCAGCCGGCTCCCCTACCACGAGGTGCGGCGTCTGATCGAGACTCTCACCGAGGACCGCGTGGAGGCCGACCGGCCCCTGCCCCCAACAATCGCGGCAGCGACCGAGACGCTGATCAGAAAACGCCGAGCGGGCGTCCCTCTCCAATACCTGGAGGGCTACGTGGACTTTGGCCCGATACGGGTGTCTGTGGACGAGCGGGCCCTGATACCCAGACCCGAGACCGAGCAGTTGTGGGAACTGGTCACGCGGTTGGTTCCAACTTCTCTAGCGTCGGTGATAGTGGACATCGGAACCGGCTCGGGCGCCCTGGCCCTGGCCCTGGCTCACTCTTATCCGCAGGCGGAGGTCATAGCAACCGACATCTCTCCCGAAGCCCTGGAACTGGCCCGGGAGAACATCGGGAACAACCGCTGGGAGGCAGGGCGAATCCACGTCCGGGAGGGCGATCTATTCGACGCCGTCCCTGGCTCGTTGCGAGGCGAGGTGGACATAGTGGTCTCCAATCCGCCCTACGTTGCTGAGTCGGCGTGGCCCGGGCTTCCGGCCGAGGTGAAAGCCGAGCCCTACCAGGCCCTGGTGGCCGGGCCTCGCGGCACCGAGATTCTGGGGAGGCTGGCTGCCGAGGTCTGCGATTGGCTGAGGCCATCCGGGACGGTGGCGGTTGAAATCGGCGAGGACCAGGCCGATGAGGTGCTGGAGGCATTCTGCGTCGGGGGCGTCGCCGCCAGGGTCCACCGCGACCTGGCCGGACGATCCCGCTACCTGTGGGGAGGCCCGGTCGGATCGTGACCACCCCCCTGCTGGGCCGCGCCCGCGAACTGCTCGCCGAAGGGAGGGTGGTCGGAGTACCCACCGACACCGTCTACGGGCTTGCCGCCCATCTCTCGGCCCAGCGGGCGCTATTCGAAGTAAAGGGACGCCCTCCGGAGAAGGCGATCGCCGTGCTGGTGGGATCGGTGGCCGACGCCTTGGAAATGGCCGTGTTCCCACCGGCCGCTCGCGAGTTGGCCGAGGCCCATTGGCCCGGTCCGCTGACCTTGGTTCTCTCTTACAGAGGCTCTGAGGCGGACAGCGGCCCGAAGACCGTGGGACTCCGGATGCCGGATCATCCGGTCGCCCTGGAACTGCTGAACCTGTGCGGGCCGCTCGCCGTGACATCCGCCAACCGGTCGGGGGACTCCCCGGCCCACTCCCACCTGGAGGCCCAAGACATCTTCGGCGACCGGATAGAACTCTATCTGCCGGGCGTGTGCCCAGGAGGCGTGGCCTCCACCGTCATCGAAGCGTTGGCCGACTGCGATCCGAAGGTGCTGCGACCAGGTCCGGTCACCTTGAAGGATGCGAGCTGAAAGGCAGCGGATTCAAAAACCCCGACGGCGATAGTTTTCCGGTGGACCTGCCCATTGGTGTGGACTACAACGCTGTCTTGGTAAGGACCGTATCCCAGATTGAAGAGATGGGCTGTTTGTTCAAAGGGCGCGCGGACGCGAAACAGGGCTAGGAAGGGCGAAGGGCCCGGCGCATGATCTTGCCGGTTGTGGTCCGAGGGAGTTCGTCGAGGAAGTTCACCTGACGAGGGGTCTCGTGGGCGGCCAGCCGGGTGCGGACATGCTTCTGAAGATCTGCAGCCAACGCCTCCGACGGTGCGGTGCCCGAGCGGAGCACCACGAAGGCTGCGGGGACATGACCCCGGATCTCGTCGGGAACCCCCACCACCGCGCACATCGCCACCGCCGGGTGGCCCATGAGGCACTCCTCGATCTCTCCCGGACCGATCCGGTACCCCATCGAGGTGATCACATCGTCCTTCCGGCTGCGGAACCAGAGGTACCCGTCGGAGTCCTCGATCCCCAGATCGCCGGTGAGAAGCCACCCGTCCCGGTACTTCTCGACTGTGGCTTCGGGTCGGTTCCAGTAGCCGAGCATCATCACCGGATCGGGGGCGCGCACGCATATCTCCCCCTCCTCACCAAGAAGCCGGTTGCCGCCCTCGTCCTGGACCACCACCTCATGGCCGGGGATCGCCCGACCCATCGACCCGGGCCGCACCGGCCAGACCGATGCGCAGTTGCCCACCACCAGGTTGGCCTCGGTCTGTCCATAGCCCTCGTTGATGGGGCATCCGAGGGTCTGCTCCGCCCAATCCAGCATCTCGGACCCCAGCGGCTCACCTGCGGTGAAGATGGCCCGGAGCGACAGATCGGAACGGCCGGCGCCCGACGCCCGCATCATCTTCAGGGCTGTGGGCGGGAGGAAGGCGAGGGTCACCCCGTGCTCCGCCATCAGATCGAAGGAGCCGGCGGGATCGAAATCGTCTTCGACGGTTAGCACAGCGATGCCGTAATACCAGGCGGGGATCAGCACATCCATCAAACCGCCCATCCACGCCCAGTCGGCCGGCGTCCAGATCAGATCCCCGGGACGGGGAGCGAACTCGTAGTAACACTCGAAGGCAGGCAGGTGCCCGAAGAGGGAGCGGTGGGCATGAAGCGCTCCTTTGGGCGGCCCGGTGGTGCCGGAGGTGTAAATGAGATAGGCAGGATCCTCTGCCCCGGTGTCGAGCGCCCTATCCAGGCCTGGGCCGGAGCAGAGGGCGTCGAACTCCGCGCCCGTTTCGATCACCGGCAAGTGAGGCGCTGCTTCTCTCACCTTCGCCCGGTTCGCCGGGTGGACGATGCCCGCCTTTGCGCCCGAGTCGGAGAGACGGTAGGAAATGGCGTCCGGCCCGAACAGGGAGGCGAGCGGGAGCGACACGGCGCCCAGTTTCCACAGAGCGAGATGAGCCAGGCCGACCTCGACCGATTGCGGCGCCACGATCCCCACCCGATCTCCCCGTCCGATCCCCTGTTCGGCCAGACCACGAGCGAGCCGATCCGAACGATCGGCCAACTCCCCGAAAGTGCGCCGGGAGATCCTCCCCGGCCGACGCTCCGCCACCAACGCCAACGCGTCGGGATCCTGTTGGTCGGCGCATGCCACTCCCAGATTGAACCGGGCAGGGATCTCCCACCGGAAGCCTTCCACCAGGGACTTGTAAGTCATCCCCTCATGGGGGACCAGTACCCGCCGTTCAGGCAAACCCAACCGCGCTCCTCGGGAGGCCCGGCGCCAGGCGAGCTATCCCACCGGTGACGACGATCCGGGCCGACCCGGGAGGCGAACGGCGTGGATCAGCCTGACCGGGACCCCATCCAACAGTTCATCCCCGGCGCGTTCGATCCGGAAGCCGGCCTTCTCCAACAGCCCGCCTAGGCGATCGGTGTCTATCTCGTGGAAGAACCCCGGCTCACCGTGCCGGCTGTCGTCGTAGGAGTCGTGCCGAGGGTGGGCGGGATCACTGAATTGCTCATCCAGGAGCAGCAGGCGACCGTCCGCCTTCATCACCCGCCCCAGCTCCGTGCACGCAACCTCGGCATCTCCCCAGTGGTGAACGCAGTTGATGGACCAAGCGCCGTTCACGGAGGCATCGTCAAGAGGGATCTCCTCTGCCTTGCCCTTCATGATTGACAGGCGGTCCCCCAATCCCGCCTTCAGGCGGCGAAGCCTCATAATCCCTCTCATCAGCGGTGAAGGGTCCAAGGCAATGACCCTTCCGTCGCCCACCCTGCGGGCGGCGGCCAGAACAGCCGGGCCCATTCCCGCCCCCACATCCAACATCGTCTCTCCCTCGACCGGGTCGACCAGACCCACCACCGCCACGTTAACGGGCGACGTCCAGAGTTGGGGGGCGTGGCGCAGGTACCGGACCTGGTGCCACCATCCCTCGTGCTCATGCCCATGGTGATGCCCTGAGCCGTGATGCTCATGGCCCTCGGCGCCCTTCCTCTGCTCTTCCATATTCTTTTCAGATGCCATTCGCCAGCCTCCGTGGTTCTCAGATCTCCAAAAGCGCCTCGGCCGCCGCGGCGAGGGCCGTATCCACATCGTCTGTTGTGTGAGCCGCCGACAGGTACCAGAGACCCCTTCCGATCAATCTTATGCCCCGCCGGTGCATCCCTGCCACGAAGCGCCCGTAGCGGGCTGTGTCGTAGGAAAGGGTGTCCCGGTAGTCCCGGATGCGCTCGGCGGCCGTGAATCCGGTGTGGAACATGGGGCCGGGACCCTCCACTCGCAGTGGCTGACCCGCCTCCATGGAGACCCGCCGAAGACCCTCCATGAGCTCGGCGCCGAGGAGGTAGAGGTGTTCGTGGACCCTTTCTGTCTCCAGGATGGCCAGGGTGGCCGCCGCAGCCGCCACAGTGGGATTCGAGGTGTTCATGGTCCCGGCGTGCAGCGCCCTCCCCTCGGCAACGTGCGTCATGACATCTGCCCTCCCGGCTAGTGCGCTGATCGGAAACCCGTTGGCCATGGCCTTGCCGAAGGTGGCGAGATCGGGAACCACCCCGAAATGCCCTTGGGCGCCGGCCATTCCCAGCCGGAACCCGGTGATGACCTCATCGAAGATCAGCAGCGCTCCATAAGAGGAGCAAAGAGAACGCAGGCCCTCCAGAAACCCCTTGGCGGGAAGGATGCAGCCGCTGTTGCACATCACCGGTTCGGTGATCACCGCTGCTATCCCGTCCGGATCGGAGGCAAGAGCTCTCTCCACTGCGTCCAGGTCATTCCAGCAGGCAGTGGTCACTTCGGCATCCGAGGAGACCGGACGGCCTTCCGTCCAGGGCAGCGGCCGCGGGCGCAGCCGGGAGCCGAGCGCGTCCGCAGAGGGGGCGGAGACACTCACCGCCACATTGTCGAACCAGCCGTGATAGTGGCCTTCGAACTTCAAGAAGCGCTCCCTCCCGGTGTGCACCCGCGCCGCCCGGATGGCGGCGTGCACCGCCTCCGAGCCGCTCAGGCTGAACCGCACCAGGTCGGCGCAGGGAACCAACCGCCCGACAGTCTCGGCCAACTCCACCTCGGCAAGGTGCTGTCCGGCGAAGATCTGCCCGGAGGCGGTCGCCCTGGCCACAGCCTCCACCACCTCGGGCCGGGAGTGGCCGAGAATCAGGGGACCCTGGCTGAGGGTGAAGTCCAGGAAAGTGTTCCCATCCACGTCGGTGATCCGGGTTCCCCGACCCGACTCATAGAACATGGGATGGGGATGGTCGTGCGACCGGAACTGACTGGAAACCCCTCCGGCCAGCACTCTCTTGGCCCGCTCGAAAAGCTCCGCCGACCTGTGATACTTCATCTCCGCCCCATCTTACGACCTGGCTCCGACCGGTAGTCCCTGCTCACCCCGCCACCAACCACAGGTCGCCCACGTTAACGCCGGTGGGTCCGGTGACAACCAGGTCACCCGACGACTCCAGGAAGGAAGAGGAGTCGTAGCGACGGAGGTGTTCCCGCCAATCCAGGCCCGCGGCTCTGCCCCGCTCGATGGTTCCCGAGTCCACCAAGCCCCCTGCGGCGTCGCTCTCCCCGTCCACGCCGTCGGTGGCGAAGCCTCCGAAGACCCCCCGTCCCCGCTCGGCCAGCCCTGCAGCGGCCACCAGGGCGGCGTGTTGGTTCCGGCCTCCCCGTCCCGGCGAGGAGGCATCGATCCTCACCGTGGTTTCCCCCCAGTAAACGCGCACCTGGTCCGCCACGGCCTTTTCCATCACCTCCCGAGCGGCTGGCTCAGCCTCTCCCACAACCGGGGACGTCACCGTCTCCGCCGGGATCCCGCGGGCCCCCAGTTCGACGCGGGCCGCCCGGGCCGCTTCCATCCCGTCCGCTATCACCCGGTGCGGGTGCCGGACCGCGGAACGGGCCACCGGACGGGAGGACTCGAGAAAGGCCATCACGGAGGGCGGCACCCTCTGGGACAGCCGGTAGTCGGCCAGCACCGCCCGGGCATCCTCGGGAGTGGTCCCGTCCGCCAGCGTGGGACCGGAGGCCACCGCCGAGGCGGGACCGTCCACCACGTCGGAGATGAGCAGGGTGGCCAGGGGTCGACCACCGGCTATCCGGGTTATCCCCCCGTTCTTTATGGAAGAGAGATGCCGTCGGACAACGTTCATCTCCGAGATGGGGACTCCCCCGGTCACCAGCGCCCGACCCGCCGCCGTCAGGTCATCGAAGGTGATCCCCGGGGCAGGGACCTCCATCAGGGACGACCCGCCGCCCGACACCAGCGCCAGAAGCAGTTCATCGGGATGGCCCTCCGCGGCCAGAGAAAGGGCTGCCCGGCCCGCCGACAGGCTGGCCCGGCCCGGATAAGGATGATCTCCCACCATCACCTTCAACCGAGGATGGGGAGAGGGCCGGTGGTGATCGGAGATGATCAAGCCGCCCACCAGGCGGGAGGACAGAAACCCGGCGGCTCCGCGGGCCATGCCGTGCGCCGCCTTCCCCACCGCCAGGATCCGCACTCCCCCCCTGGCTTCGACCGTATGGCCTCCCACTTGCAGCCGATCCCCCGAACCTGACAGGTGCCTCTCGATGACGAGGCAGGGATCCACCGAGCGGAGGGCCGCCCGGTAGGCGGCCAGAAACGCCCCTCGGAAGGATCGGTTCGCCATCCTCAGGGTACGACGAGCTTGAAGGCCTCCGCCGCGGCCAGGCCCGCCGGTTTTCCCACCTCCACGGCTCGCTGGGTGATCCTGGCCGCAAACCTCTCCCGGTGCGCGGCGGACGCTCCCGCATCGTCCATTGTGGTCTGAGTTTGGCTGGAGTGGCACAGGAGGGCGGCGACCTTCCGGTCCACATACCCTGTGATGTCCTCCCGGTGGTCGACCTCGTCGGCCTGCCAGTAGAGGATCGCGTCCGGCCGGTGCTTTCCTATCTCCCCGCCCAACTGGGTCGGGAAGAAGAGATGGTCCCGGGCAGCTATGACCCCGTCGGTGGCGGCCAACCCCGTCACCCGATGGTCGGGGTGCAGCATGTAGCGCTTCCAAGGGTCATGGGTGATCACCACGTTGGGACGCAACCGCCTGATCCACCAGCACAGCGTCTCCCGAAGCTCCATGCCGTACTCCAACTCCCCGTCCACCCGGCCCAACATCACCACCTCCCCGGTGATGCCCAGGACGGACGCCGACCGGTGCTGCTCGGCGCGCCGGGTCTCCACCAGATCGTCCTGATCCGCGGCCGGGTCCCAACTCCCCTTCGATCCGTCGGTTATCACCAGCATCGAGGCCTCGCACCCTCTGTCGGACCACTTGGAGAGAACACCTCCCGCCCCGAACTCGGCATCGTCGGGATGAGCGCCGATCGTCAGCGCCCGGTCCGGGGTAGGCAACTGCTTGCTCACCTCGATGATTCCCCTGTCAGTCGGCTGACGATTTCGCGTTCCCGATGGCTTTCGAGCATGGTTGCCGGCCTGCCTCCGCCGGGGCGGCGCGGCCTGCTGCTACCCGTTTGGACAACCTTGCCAGGTTGCTCATAAGAGCTTACTTCAACCCTCACCGCGCGTGCCTGGCCACCTCTCCACCTCCGTGACCCAGTCCGCCAGCCACCGGCCGCGCGGATGGGACAGGGCCGCCTGCAGATCGGAGGGACGGTCGAGATCCAAGGCCAGACCGGGCCGGAAGACAACCCTTGGGGACCGCCGACGGAGCCGGGCCAGGTGCCTGTGGAAACTCCCCTCTCCGTAAGCAAAATCGAAGTGGGGATCACCCGATCCTCCTATCAGGGAAGTGCCGCCGTCCGAGGACGGGGCCAACACCCAGTCCCCCGAACCCACTACGGCCAGACTGTCCCGCAGGTCGGCAGCGGTCAACAAAGGAAGGTCGGCATGCACGATCATCCACCCCACTCTCCGTCTCGTGGCCTCGGCGACGGCTCCGGCCGCGGCCGCATTCAATGACGGCGCCCGGTCCGGGATCCCCTCCCATCCACGCTCGCCGGCCCACTCCATGACCACCTGGTCTGCAGCCAGCACCACTGGTCGGGCGCCGGCCTCCTCGATGGCGCCCACAACCCTGGCAGCCATCTCCAAGCTCAGCAAGCGCCGGGCCCGGGGCGAGAGAACCGTCGCCAGTCGGGACTTGGGGGAAATGGCCTGCCTAACAGGAACCGCCGCCAAGACCTCCATCGCCGGAAGCTAGGAGGCGTCGATGGAAAGCCCGGCCAGCACCTCATCCAGGGTGTACCCGACCCAGATGTCCTCCTCCCACTGGGCGAGTTGGATGAGCACCCCGTTGGTGGTGCGCGGATGAAGGAAAGCCTCGCTCCAATGCTCGCTGAAGTTGAGTCCGGTGACCCGAAAACCCTTCTCCTCGGCGATCCGCACGGCATCCGACAGGTCGGCGACCTCGAAAGTGAGATGGTGCAGACCCTCGCCCCGCTCCCTCAGGAACTTGTGGAGGAAGGAGTCGGGTCCAAGCGGGGACATGATCTCCAGCATCCCGAGAGGAAGACGGAACTGTACCCACCGGAAGGAGTTGCGGGCATGGTCCGCGCCCTGGTAGAAGCGGCCTCCCAGCAACTCGACAAGGGGAAGGGCGTCTCTGATGTCACCCACGGCCCACGACACGTGGTCAAACCTCTTCACAACCCCGTCCAGACCCAGGGATCCCGCGACGTTCATAGCCGGATGAGGCTAGTGGCCAAGCAGTCGCCCGGGCGCGGTGGGCGCCCCGTGGTCCGGACCGCCCGCGGCGGTGGGTTTCTCACCAGTTGGAGAGAACGTCGGCGAAAGACGTGGTGGGGACCAGCACCTGGGCGCCTGAGGGAGCCCGGTAGTCGGCCACCGGGATGGTCAGCCGGGAAACCGAGGAAGGATCGAGATCCCGATAGCGCACCGCCCAGTCCACCGCCTGGGCTATCGACCATCTCTTGTCCAGACGAATGGTGTGGGAGAGACCGTCCATGGTGGAGAGCAGGTCGGCCGGGGAGTTGAGCCGAAGCTGGCCGGCCAGCGTCAGGAGCAACTCCTGCTGGTGCGCCTGGCGAGTGAAGTCGGAGGACCAGGCTCTCTGCCACTCCCCATCCACCAGTTGGCGGGCATTGCGAGACCGGGCGTAGGCCAGCGCGGTCGCGCCGTCCGCCATGCGGCATCCCGGCTCGGTGATGTCCAGATGGGCTTTCTCGTCATAGGTGGGGTAATCGAAGCAAATCTCGATCCCTCCCAGGCCATCCACCAACTCGACGAACCCGTCAAAGTCCACCTTCGCGAAGTGGTCCACCGCGATGCCCGTGAAGTCTTCGATGGCCAGGGCCAACAGCTCAGGGCCATTGGCGAACCCGGTGCACCCTCCCAGGTTGGCGTTCACTCTCCGGAAGTCCTCAGAACAGAAATTGTAGAGGTAGAGATCTCGCGGAATCGACACGAGAGCCGGCGCCGAGCCGCCGTCGGGGAACAAGGCAAAGAGGATGGCGTCGGCCAGGTACCCGCTGGCGTCGGCGCCCATCAGCAGCACCGAGTCGTACTTGGCGTCGGGCACCTTCACCGGACTGCGGGCATGGGCGACGGGAGGGGGCTCCGAAATCTCATCTTCCCCGGGTTCCCCGGCGACCTCCTCGTCTGCTTCGGGGTCCGGCGCCACTCCCTCCCCTGCCTCGGGGTCCGGCGCCACTCCTTCCCGGTCCTCCGGCGGCGGGACGGCCTCGGCTGTTGCCTCCTCCGGGCGGTCGGCGTCCTGCATCTCCTGGGCTTCAATTTCCTGACGACCCTCCTCGACCTGTTCCGGAGTGCGCTCTTCCAATGCCGCCCCTGCCTCATCCGGCGCAAAGGGCTGATCGGCGATCTCCTTGAAACCCCCGTACACACGCCATCCCGCCAGCGCCATAAGCAGGAGCACCAACGCGGCAATCCCAATCCAGATCCGGCGTTGCATCTTGCGCCGCCTCATCCGGAGCGCGGTTCTAGAGGTCAACCTTCCAAGTCCCTAATCGACGATGCGAAGCGTCACCGCGCCCCGCCCGAAGAAGGGTACCTTCCCCGACGGAACACCGTTCCGGTGAAGACTCCCACAAACTCACCCGGCGCGTTGAGCAGGGCGCGGATGTCGTCTCCATCGACCCGGACGGGCCAGGCGGTTCAGCCATCCAGTCCGGCGATCCAGGCGTCGAAGAGTTGGTGGCCGCCGTCGACTATCTCCCCTTCAGCCTCTGCCATCTCCGCCGCGAACTCGTCGGGAGTCTTGCCCGCTCGTTCCAACATGCCTCGCGCCCCGTTGTAGGCCCATTCGTTGGCCTCGGCGTTGGGGGTCTCCGGATGGAACTGGACGCCCAATGCCGATCCGATGCTGAAAGCCTGCGGGAAGCGTTGCGAGTAGGCCAACAACACGCTTCCCGGGGGAGGGTCGAACGTGTCCTGGTGCATCGAGAACACCCGCCGGCCAGCTACCTTCGAAACAATCGGATGCCGGTAGCCGGAATCTGTTAGCAGGACCGGGACAGCCCCTACCTCCGGGCGGTCCGCCAGATAGGCCCTCCCTCCCAGAGCAGCGGCCAGCAGTTGGGCACCCAGACAGATCCCCAGCACAGGCACCTCCCTGTCCACCGCCTGGCGCGCCAGCGCCATCTCCTCGACCAGGAAAGGGTGCTCCTCTGTCTCGTAGGCGCCCATTCGCCCACCCATGACCACCAGGGCTCCGATCTCCTCCACCGAGGGAAACCGGTCTCCCTCCGCGGCGTTGGCCGCCTCCCATTCCACCGCCGAGCGGTCCAGTCGCTCCCCCAATCTGCCCGCCGACGCGGCGGAATGCTTGATCACCACCACTCTCTTCATGCCCGGGAAGTTTACCTTTTGGGAAACTATCGTAAGAGGACGTGGCAACCTTGAGAGACCAACCAGAGTGACAGAAGGCTCAGAGGCCCCCGGGCCTGAGGTCGCCGATCCGGGGGAGGCCGAGAGCCATACGCCGGCGCCCCTTCATCAACTTCTGGGACTGACGGACCCCGACTTGGAGGCGATCCGTGGCGACCTGGGTCGCGCCCCCTCCGAGGTGGAGTTGGCCGTGTACGCGGGAATGTGGTCGGAAGCCCGTTCGTACAAGTCCTCGGGTCCCTACCTGCGCCGACTCACATCCGTCGCCCCGTGGGTGGTGGTCGGGCCTGGGGAGAACGCAGGGGTAATAGACCTGGGTGATGGATGGTTGTTGGCCCTGCGGATCGAGAGCCACAATCACGCCTCCAACGTGGACTCCCGCCGGGGCGCCTCCACGGGAGTGGGCGGAGTGCTCAGGGACGTGGCGGCCATGGGGGCCCGGCCGGTAGCCCTGCTGAATCAGATTCGCGTCGGGCCTCTGAGCGAAGCGGAGAGCCGGCTCAGGCTGCGAGAAGTGGTGGGAGCGATGGCCGCGTACGGCAGGGACGTGGGGGTTCCCATCGTCGGCGGCGAGGTGGCCTTCTCGGAAAGTTACTTCAACAATCCCCTGGTGAACGTGATGTGCGTGGGGATTCTCCGGCGCGAGGAACTGGTGTTGGGAAGGGCCGGAGACGAAGGAACCAGGCTGGTGCTGCTGGGCTCCCCCACCGGTCCGGACGGCGTCGGAGGGGTGGCGACTCTCGCCACCACCGGCGCACGCAGTCTTGCCGACTCCTCTCCCCAGGTCATCCCCGAGGGGGATCCCGAACTGGCGAGTCGATTGCTGGAAGTGTGCCGGGAGTTGGCCCGCCTCGGCCTGGTGAAAGGCCTCCAGGACCTGGGGGGCGCCGGACTGGCCAGCGCGGTGACGGAACCGGCTTCCCGTTCGGACGTCGGGATCGACCTCGACCTGTCCGCCGTACACGTCCGGGCCGAGGAGATCGACGCGGCCGGGGTGCTGACCGCCGAGACCGAGGAGAGGATGCTGGCGTTTGCGGAACCCGGCTCGGTGGATGAGGTGCTGGAAACCGCCCGAGGACGGGGGGTGGTGGCTTCGGTGATCGGAAAGGTCGTCTCTTCGAAGACTCTCCGGGTCATGAGCGAGGGCGAGGTGGTCATGGAGGCTCCGATCCGGTCCCTGGCCGAGGGAGCGGTGGCCGACCACCATCAGATCGGGGAGCCGGGATGGATGGAGAACCTCTGGTCCAACAGCATCCGGTTCTTGCGAAGGCCGGCGTTGGGAGGTGTCCTCCTGGACATCCTGGACGACCCCCACCTGGCTTCCAAGCGCTGGATATACGAGCAGTACCCCACCAAACCCCGGGGGGACGTGACGGTAGGCCCGGGACAGAACCATGCGCTGGTGCAGATCCCGGGCACCTCCAAGTCGATAGCCGTGTCCACCGACGGCAACGGGAGACTCTGTTACCTCGACCCTCGCCGCGGAGCGGGAAGGCTGGTCTGTGAAGCGGCGCTGAACGTGGCCATCTCCGGCGCCCGGCCCAGGGCGGTGGTGGACAATCTCAATTTCGGGAGCCCCGAGAGCCCGGATGTGATGTGGCAGTTTCGGGAGACGGTGGAGGGTCTGGCCGAAGCCTGCGAACTGCTGGGCCTTCCGGTGGTGTCAGGCAACGTGTCCTTCCACAATGAAGTCGACGGGTATCCCATCCACCCCACCCCGGTGGTGGGGGTGGTGGGAGTCGCCGACCCGGCGCCCGACTTCCCTCCAGGCATGGACCGAGCGGAAGAGGGCATGGAATTGTGGCTGCTGGGACTGAGTAACGCCGTCAACCTGGCGGGAAGTTCTTTCGCCAAGATCGCTTTCGGTCACCTGGGGGGTCGTCCCTCCGCCGCCGACTTCGCTCTCTGCCGGGCAGCGATCGAGACCTCCCTCGACCTGGTGGAAGGGGGCGTCACACCCGTGCTGCATGACATCTCCGACGGCGGCCTGGCCTTGGCGGCAGCGGAGATAGCCATCGCCTCGCAGGTGGGAGTGAACGTTACCTTCCGGGACTGGCGCAGCCTCTTCAGCGAGGACCCGAACCGGCTTCTGGCCGCGGTTGCCCCGCGGGACGTTCCCCAATTGACCGCCATAACTGATCGACACGGTCTTCCGGCCTCCCAGATAGGCACCTTCGGCGGCCGGGAGATCTCCCTTGAGAGCGGTGGGGTGCGCGGCGCCGTCAACCTGGCCGTCGCCACCCGCGCCTGGCGGGACGCCATCGGGCGACGCATGGAGGAGAGCCCTGCCGCTTCTTAGGCGATCAACCCCCGGCTAAGGCCTGATCCGGGCGACTATCTCGTCGGTCGAGAGACCTTCCAGGCCCAGCCGCTTCAGGGTGCGGCCCCCGGCTATCGCCTCTTCCAAGCCTGCCGCTGACGCCAGGTTGAGCAGCGCTTCAGCCACCGGGGTAGCCACTCCCGCCACCTTGGCCAACTCCACCAGAGGCAGCAGTCCATACCCGAAGTCCTCGGTGTAGTAGCGGTGGCCCAGAGAGTCGGGCGCCATGATCCGGGCGTTGGCGCTCCCACTGGAGATGGCGCCCTGCAGGTCCTCCAGATCGGCGTCCGGTTCCACCGTGCCGATCCCGGACATCTCCTCCAACAGAGACCCCAGGCGGTATCCGAAGGCGTCGGCCACCGCCAGGCGCTCGGAGTCCAGGCGCTCCATCACCGACGCCACTCCCCCGGTCATGCCTTCCACGTAGAAGCGGAAGTCCCCGCCTGTGGCCTCGACCCAGGCCGCTCCCAGAATCGCTCCGGGAGGATGGAGAACCATGTTGACCTCCGCCAGACCCACCGCCAGGACATCGGGCAGGGTGACAGCTCCGGGGTAGAGCCGGGCGGCCAACCCGAGAGCCGCCTCGCCCCCGGGGAGGCAGGCAACCGGCACCCGGGCGGCGGCGCCCGTGATGTTCACTCCCCACTGCGCCGGCCGGCCGGCCCCACCCGCGTCAGCGTCCACCGCAAAGGCCCGCACCGTGTATGGGAGGGTGGAACACTCCGCCAGAGGAGGCGCGGCTTCCATCCCGGCGTCGCGCCACACTTTGGCCACCTCAAGGGCGCCGCCCAGGTGGCCGGGTGCCAGCACCACCGGCGACCTACAACCCACCTCGGCCAGGAGTCGGGCTATGTGCCGGTGGGCGGTGGACGGCAGGCACACCAGCACGCCTCCCGCTCCGGCAAGGCTCGAGGCCAGATCGTCGGTGCATGTCACGGGCATCACGCCCTCCCCGCACACGCCCCGGTAGACGAGCCGGAAACCGGTCGGCGGCTCTTCCGGGACGGTGCGCCGCCACCAGACCACCTCGAATCCCCGCAGGGTCAGGTCGACCGTCGCCGCCATGCCTCCCGCTCCGCCCCCCATCACCACTACGCGGGTCATGGGGTCTCTCTCACCCGCCTTCATCCAAGTCGAGGCTGACCGCCTCAGCCACCGAGTACTTCTCCACCTTGGCCACGTCGACTTCCACCCCCAGTCCCGGACCTTCGGGGACCAGGACCCGACCGTCTTCGAAACCGAAGGGGGCTGTGATCAAGTCGTCGGTGTAGTAGATGCCGGCTATCTCCGGGCGAGCACTGCCCCCCGGGCCGGAAACCGGACACACGCTGGGTAGAGCGGCGTTCTCCACCGCCGCCCCCAGAGCCAGGTTCGCGGCGTTGCCGATCCCGGTCTCGATCGAGCCCCCTATGTCGCACAGGATCCCCAGACGACGGGCGGTCTCGGCCTGCTGGCGGGCGCGGAACAGTCCCCCCGGCTTGGTGACGTAGCACGAGAAGTAGTCGGCAGCGCCCAAGTCGGCCAACTCCCAGATGTCCTCGACGGTCCAAGCCGACTCATCGGCCATCACCGGCGTCTCGATCCTTTGGGCCACCGCCGCCAGGCCCTCGGCGCCGGCCACCGGTTGCTCACACAGCATGATGTCATATTCCTCCTGGGCGCGGGTGACCCTCACCGCCTCGGCGACATGGGAATACCCCTCGTTGCCGTCCACCCTGATCTTGATCCCCGGACCCACCAACTCCCGAAGGCGGCGCACCAACTCCACATCCCGGAAGGGGTCCAGTCCCGTCTTGCACTTGATGGTGAGGGCGCCCTCCGAAACCGCCTGCTCCGCCTCCTCCAGGCAGCGTTCAATCGGCATTATCCCCAATGAGTGGGCCAACTCTATCCCTCGACGGTGAGATCCCCCGAGGAGGGTTGAGACTCCCACGCCCATGGCCCGTCCGGCCAGGTCGTGGCTGGCCATGTCGATCATCGCCTTTGCATAGGGGTGGCCCTTCACGGCTCTGTCCATCCGGGCGTGGACCACCGCGATCTCCCGAGGGTCGCAGCCCCCCACGGCCGGAAGCAGGTAGTCGAGGGCCACAATCCGAACCGTCTCCGGCGACTCGCCGTAGTACCTCATCGCCGACCCTCCCCAGGTGATACCGGCGGGGGCCTCTCCCCATCCCTCAAGTCCCTCGTCGGTCCGCAGCCGGAGGATGGCATGACGACCGATCGGAGCGGTCATCTTGGAGGCCCACGAGTGGTGGCGCCGAGTGGGCAGAGCCACTATGTAGACGGTGGCGCCGGTTATCTTCACGGAGCCTCCGTCTCGTACAGTTCGATCTCGTTGCCGTCAGGGTCGGCCACATAAACGGTGAGGCCGTAAGGCCCGGGGCCGAGCGGACGGACGATCCGGTGCCCGGCGTCGGCTACTACCCGCTCCCACTCCGCAACGCCGTCAACCTCGAAGGCGATGTGATCCACCTGTCCTCCCTTGCCGGTGCCCCCCTCGGTCAGTCCCAGGCCCTCCTCGGTGCTGATGAATCTCCTGCCGTCGCGGAACGGAGTGCGGTTCCTCACCCTGAATCCCAGGAGGTCCACGTAGAAGCGCTCCGCCGCGTCCAGGTCGGTGGTCTCCAACAGCACGTGCCGGATCCCCCTGACCGCGGGCCGGCGGCTGTCGGCCAGCCAGTCGGTCACCTCCCGGGAGGTAGCCAGGTGAGCCAGGTAGTGTGACCAAACCTCCAGGGCCGAGGGCTCCCATTGCGGGCGCACCCCGGCGATGCAGTCGGTGACCGCCACCACGTCGTAGTCCCGCAGGTACGCCTCCCGGATGGTGGTCTCGACACAGGCGTTGAGAGTCACTCCGGTGATGAAAAGGGTCCGTACGCCCAGCATCCCCAGCAGCGTTTGCAGGCGCGTCTCGTAAAAGGCCCCGAACCGGTGCTTGCGCACCACCATGGTCGGTTCATCCGCCAGATCAGCCAATTCCTCGATGATCTCGGCGTCCCAGGTGCCGGCCAGCGCTGCCACCCTCGAACGACGCTCGGTGTGCGATGGCAGGCGCTTCTGTTGGCGGCTCCGGTCGGGTTGCAGATGCTCCTGGACGGTCCAGATGACCGGGATCCCGGCTGTTCTGAACGCCTCGACCAAGCCGCATATCGGTTCATAGACCTCTTGGACCGGGCCCACGTCCACCCCGGACTCACCCAGGGTGCCCTCCGGGTGGCAGAAGGCGTTTTGCATGTCGACGACCAGGAGCGCCGCCGAATTGGGGTCAAGCACGTCGAGGCCGACCGCCACGCTCATGCGTCGGTGCGGTCCGGGCCGAGAACCCCGGCCAAGCCCCAATTCTCCCGTGGAACGTCGTGGATGATCACATGCAGGGCGTCGGGTCGAGCATCGGCGTGTTCCACCATTGCCTCGGTAATGGCCTTGACCAGCCGACGCTTCTGCTCGACGGTCCTTCCTTCCCACATCTCCACGGTGACGACCGGCACGACACTGCTCCTTTCGGGCCTTCGCATCTAAATTTAGGCCGAACACCTCACCGCAGTTTCCGATAGCCTTACAGCATCGTTCCAACAGACACCTCCGACACCCCGCAGCCCTCCTTCGTCTGGGAAATCGTAGTCATCGGTGACCGCCTGGCCGGCCTGTCGCTGGCGTCGGAAGCCGCCGCCGGTGGCCTGGAACGGGTGCTGGTGCTTTCGCCGTCCGATCCCCAGGTTTATCCCAGTCGTTTCGAAGCGCCCGGGGTGACGGTGCGCTACGAGACTGTCGCCCGCAGGGTTCGGCAGGTTCCGGGACCCCTGCTGGTAGTGGAGACCTCCACCGGCCCGGTCGCCGCCCGGTCGGTGGTGTTGGGATTGGCCTATCCACCGCTCAAGCAACGTTCCCCCCGAATCTCGGTCGATCCCTCGGTCTCTCACCGGGCCCACACGCATCCGGAGCAGATAGAGGGGCCTCCCGGGGACGTGGTTGTGATAGGCGAGGGCGACGAGCCAGTGGAGTGGACTTTCGATCTCCTGGCGCAGGGAGCCAAGGTGGTCCTGTGCATTCATCACACCGAGTTCGGCAAGATGTCCTTTCTTGCCAGACGCATGGTCCGGCGCCTGGAGGCCCAACGCCAGATCACGGTCTTCTGGAGGGCCCGCCCCACCCGGGTCTATGACCTGCACGGTTATCCGATGGTGGCCTTCGACAGTCGTCAAACGCCAGACCTCCAGTTCGACAACGTCCTCCTCTCCGAACCCGACTCCTCGGCTTCTCACGTGCTCGACCATTCGGGCATAGAGGTGGAGAAGGGCCCTCTCCCCATTCATCTGCTCCTCCACCAACACGGCGCCGAAGAGCAACTGGAGGGCGTGGTCGCCGTTCCCGCCGATCAAGCCTGGGAGGGAATGCGATCCCGTCACTTTCCTTCCCTGCCGCCTGCCGCCCCCTCCGTCACCACGGTCCAGGCCGGGCACCTTTTCGACCTGGAGAGTCGGTACTACAACGCCACCATAACCTGGTTCCGCCGGGTGAATCCCGACCTGTGGATAGTCAGGGTACGGCCCGACCAGCGCGACTCGCCCCTGGTGCCGGGGCAGTACGCCACTCTCGGCCTGGGTTATTGGGAACCGAGAGCGGACGGGGCCGAGGACCGCCTGGCAGGGGCGGAGCGGATGGTGAGAAGGTCCTATTCCATCTCATCCCGGATCTTCGACGCCCGGGGGTACCTCACCGATCCCGCCTACGAAGGGTCCCTCGAGTTCTACGTCGTGCTGGTCCCTCCCACTGTCGACCGCCTGCCGGCCCTGACGCCGCGACTGGCCCTCAAACACGAGGGGGATCGGATCTATCTTGGTCCCCGGATGGCCGGTCGCTACACCCTGTCCACGGTGACCGATCCCTTCTCCGATGTGCTCTTCCTCGCCACCGGGACGGGGGAGGCGCCCCACAACGCCATGGTGGTGGAACTGTTTCGCAAAGGACATCAGGGACGGGTGGTGTCGGTCGTGTCGTGCCGCTACGCCGCCGACCTGGGATACGTGGCTCGCCACCGGGCCCTGGAAGAACGCTTTCCCAACTATCGCTACCTGCCCCTGGTCACCCGACAGGACGCCCATGGCGCTCTGAGGATGCGCATCCAGCAACTCATCGGAGATGACCTTCTGACCTCGGAAACCGGCCTGGAACTCGACCCCTCCCGCCTGCAGGTCTTCATGTGCGGGAATCCCGCAATGATCGGCGTGCCTCAATGGGTGGACGGCCGGCCGGCCTTCGGGGAGACGCTCGGAGTAGCCGAACTCCTGGCCGAGCGTGGGTTTACGCTTCCCCAACAGGGCGTGAAGGCAAACGTCCACTACGAGGAATACTGGTAGAGGGTTCAGGTGACAGTTCCCTGGAGCGAAAGGGTGATCGCAGTGGTGGGAGGCGACCACCGCGAGCGAGAGATAGCCCGTCAGGCGGCGGCCACGGGAGCGGTGGTGCGCGCCTACGGGTTTCCCTGGCCCGGGCAGGGAATAACCGGAGTAACGCCGTGCCGCGACTCCGACGAGGCGTTGCGGGACGCCCACTACGGTCTCCTGCCCATCCCCGGCATGGCGGAGGACGGATCTCTTTACGCACCCCATGCCCCCCGGCCCATCGTCATCGGCCGGGAGACGTTGGGAAGGATGGCTGCTGGGGCTCACCTCATACTGGGGACCGCCGACCACCGCCTCCGGGCGGCGGCTCAGGCGGCCGGAGTGGGCATCGAGGAGTATGAGCAGGACCGGGAACTGATGCTGCGCCGCGGCCCCACCATCGTGGAGGGCGCCCTGCAGAGAATCATCGAGTTGACCGAGATCACTATCCACGGCTCGGCGATAGGAGTGGTAGGCCAGGGGACCGTCGGCTCCCTTCTCACCCGCACCCTGGTGCTCCTGGGCGCCGAGGTCCTGGTGGCGGCCCGCAACCCCGTCCAGCGGGCCGAAGCGGAAGTGACCGGAGCCACGGCGGTGCCCCTTGATCAGCTTTCACAGCATGCCCACCGCCTGGACATGCTCCTGTCCACGGTCCCCGTCCAGGTTGTGGGAGAGGATGTGCTGGAGGCCCTGCCGACCGGTAGCCTGGTCATGGACCTGGCGGCGCCGCCGGGAGGCGTGGACCTGGAGAGAGCCGCCGAATTGGGCCACACAGCCTCTTGGGCCAGGGGCTTGGGCGCCCGGGCGCCGGTGACGGCCGGCGCATCACAGTGGGACGGGATACGCAAGAGGATCGAACGGATGGAAGGAATGGCATGAAGGCTGACCTGGTGATCCGGAACGCCCGGGTGGTGACTCACAACGGAGAATTCCATGGAGGTGTGTCCGTCATGGGAGAGAAGGTCTCGGCCGTGGGCAAGAACGGGGAGTTGCCGCACGGCCGGAGGGTGATCGACGCCGAAGGGCTGGCCCTGATGCCAGGGGTGATCGACCCCCACTGCCACCTGGGAGTCAACTATCCCTACGACCAGGACATGGACACCGAGACTGCGGCGGCCGCCCGGGGTGGCATCACCACCGTCCTCCTGTACATAAGGAACCTCGAACCCTCATACATACCCTTCTACCGGGACCGCCGGCGACGGGGAGAGGCGGTGGCCCGCATCGACTTCGGGTTCCACTTCGGAATCCAGCGCCCCGAGCACATCGCCGAGATCCCCCGCATCGCCACCGAGACCGGGGTGCAGTCCTTCAAGTGCTACTTCGGGTACGAACAGGAGAACCCGATCGGAATAGTGCCCGCCAACGACGGCTGGGTGTACACCGCCATGACCAAGATCCGCCATCTCCCCAAGGGAGTGATCTCCGTTCACTGCGAGAACACCGAGATCGCCCGGTGGATAAAGAGATCGATCCAGGCCACCGGGCGCCAGGACCTCGGCGCCTACTCAGAGTCCCGGCCCGCCTTCTGCGAGGAGGAGACCATCGCCCGGATGATCTTTCTGGCCGAACTCACCGGATGTCCCCTGTACGTGGTGCACACCAGCGTGGCGGCCGGACCCAAACTCGCCGCCCAGGCCCGCGCCCGGGGGGTGGACGTCACCATCGAGACCTGTCCCCACTACCTGGTGCGCACCGCCTACGACCCCGATCTGGACATGCGAGCCAAGATCTCTCCTCCCCTGCGTGACGCCGAGCAGCAGGAGGGCCTCTGGGAGGGGATGTTGGCCGGCCAGGTGGGCTCGATCGGGTCGGACCATGTTCCCTTCTTCCCCAAGAAGGGCGAGGACCTGTGGGAGGAGAAACCCGGCATCGTCTCATTCCCATGGGAGCTGGCGCTGCTGATGGAGCACGGAGTGCACCGCCGGGGGCTATCCCTCTCCGACCTCGTCAGAATGAATTCCTACGGCCCGGCGCGCCGCTTCGGCCTCTACCCGCGCAAGGGGGCGATGGTCCCCGGCGCCGACGCCGACCTGGTGCTGGTCGACCCCGACCGGGCGGACACCGTCCGTCACACCGGCAACGGGACCTGCATATACGAGGGGATGGAGTTGCGGGGATGGCCGGTCATGACCGTCAGCCGCGGGAGGGTCGTCTTCGAGAACGGAGAGGTGGATCCCGATTCACTGGGCCACGGGCTGTGTGTGACCCGACCCGACTGATCACGGTTGTGGTGAACAGCCGTCAGCACAATAGCATGTCAGTGATCAATCGCCACTCAGGCACAAGGAGCGACCGATGAGAATTCTGGTGGTTTGGGCCCATCCTCTGGCCGACAGCTACTCGGCGGCTCTCAAAGACCGGGCCGTAAGCGCCCTGCAATCCTCGGGCCACGACATCGATCTCCTGGATCTCTACGCCGAGGAGTTCGACCCGGCCCTATCCGCCCAGGAGCGCATCGACTATCACGACCTGGAACTCAACGTCGCCAATGTCCGACCCTATGTGGAACAACTCCGCGCCGCCGAGGGCCTGCTCCTGGTCTTCCCCACCTGGAGTTTCGGGTTCCCGGCCATCCTCACCGGGTGGCTCCAGCGGGTGTGGATCCCCGGCGTGGCCTTTGGGCTGAGAGAAGACGGAGGGCCCATCATCCCGGGGATACTGGGCATCCGCAGGGTGGCGGCCGTCACCACCACCGGATCACCGTGGTGGTACGTGAAGGCGGTGGGCAACCCAGCCAGGAAGGTGCTTAAACGTGGTCATCGGGTCATGTTCGCCAAGGGCTGTAGCACCAAGTGGCTGGACCTCAACAACATGAACAAGGACTCCCCGCGCAAGCGGGCGCGATTCCTGGCCAAAGTGGAACGCACATTGCCGAGGTTCTTCTCCAGATAGACGCGGACGACGACTGACCTCCCTTCCGGTTCGACCTTGCGGGTAAACCCGCGACTCATCCGACGGGGATCAATTCCCGGTTGTGGTTCACATCCGATAGGAGCCTTGCTCCTCCGCCGGTCACTTCCACCATGTCCTTGAGTTGCAGGCCGAAGCCGTGGCCGGTGTCGTAGATGAGGGGTTCCACGCCGAACACCATTCCTTCTTCCAGCACCTGGTCATGGCGCGGGCTCAGGTAGGGGTGCTCGTGCAGGGATAGTCCGATCCCGTGGCCTACGAAGGAGAACAGCGGCAGGCCGAGGGGGCCGCAGAGAGCCTCAAAGCGGTCCCACACCGACCGGCTGGAGACCCCCGGGCGGATGGCGTCCAGCAAGACATCGCGGCACTCCACCAGATTGGCCCAGATCCCCACTGCTTCCGGCGGCGGCGTCCCCACGACGGCGGTGCGGCACACTCCGGCGTGGTACCCCTCCGCCACCGCGAATATTTCCACCCTGCACACATCCCCCTCCTCAAGGACCCGTTCGCCGGGACCCACATTGGCCAACTGGCTGCGGGGGCCGGTGGCGACGATCATCAGCTTGAAGTCCTCGGCGCCTCCCCGGTAGATGCCGTCGGTGAGGGCGGCGGCGATCTCCATCTCGGTCTCTCCCGGCCCCACGGCTCCGAGCGCCGCGCCGATAGAAGCGTCGGAGATACGGGACAGGCGGGCCAGAAGTGCAAGTTCCTCGGGGGTCTTGACCTGGCGCTGCCTCCCCAGCCACCGGTCGGCGGCCACCCACTCCACCCCGGGCGTTGCTTCCCGGAGGCGGGCGAAGTCCGCCGCCGGCAGGTATCCCAGTTCCACGCCCAACCTACCCCTACTCAGGCCCAACCGCTCCAACAACCCGGCCAGGCAGGCCATCGGATCGTCACCAAACTCGTCCCACACCGCCACCTCGGCGGCTCCGGTCCTCTGCCGCACCATGGCCTCTTCGACCCCCACGCACATCACTGCGGGATCACCGCCGGCCGGAAGCACGACCGCCGCGTGGCGCCAGCGCATGAGCGGGTGGGAGGGAACCACGAATCCGGCCAGGTAGGCGAAGTTCTCGGGAGAGGAGACGACCAGACCGTCCCAGCCCTGGTCCTCCAAGGCCGGGCGAAGGCGGGCAATGACCTGTTCTCTCATCCTGGTTCCTCCGGGTGGTCGATGAAATCGTACCAACCGGCGCCCGACTAGGCCCTCGGTGGATCGCGGTATCGTTGTCTGGCGGTAGACGATCCCCAGGAGCAGGCCTAGAAGAATGACACAAGACACCTCCATCTCGGTACGTGGGCCGGCTCTTCGGTTCGAGACGCTGTTCGATGAGGAAACCACCTCCGACGGCGAAGGACTGGAACTGCATCCCGACTTCGCGGCGGTGTACGGGGGTCCCCTTCGACTGAGCCCTCCCGTCAGGGGCTTGCCCTTGCTGGCCGCCAACTTCGTGACCTCTCACGACGGCCGCGTGGCCTTCAACCATCCCGACCACCGGGGGGGAGGCCCGATCTCGGGGTTCAATGACAACGATGTCTGGCTGATGGGTCTTCTCCGGGCCCGGGCCGACGCCGTGGTCATAGGCGAGGGAACCCTCCGAGCCGAACCCAGCCACGTCAACACATCCGAAGACATCTATCCCGGAGACAAGGACGCCTTCGCCGCCCTCCGCCGGCATGAGAATCGCTCAGAACTCCCCATCATCTCCTATATAACCCTCGACGGCAATCTTCCACCTGAGGCCAAGGTGTTCTCGCTGGAAGACGCCCACGTTGTGGTTGCCACCACCAGGGCCGGCGCACGGAAGATCCGCGCCACGGTCCGGCCGGCCGGGAAGATAGACATCCTTGAGTTCGGAAGCAGCGGGGTGAACCTGGAGCGCTACGCCCGGATCATGGCCGGGGATTACGGCGTGGAGTTCCTGCTGTGCGAGGGAGGCGCCACCCTGTACGGGGCGCTCCTCAAAGCCGGCATCATGCATGAGCCTTTCATCACCCGGTCCCCGCTGGTGGTGGGAGAGAACCCCGGCAACCCTCGGCCCAGCCTGGTGGAGGGAACCGGTTGGCTCCCCGATGACATACCGAGGATGAAGATCCTTTCGGTGCGCAAAGCCGGGGACTACTTGTACATGCGATATCGGGCCACATACCCTGCCTAGTACGCGGCCAGTTCGCGAAAAGGCCGTGACCCCGTGACGTCATTGACCCTCATCGAGCACCTGGAATTCACGATCACATGTGACCGGGACGACCGGGTGATAACCGACGGGGCGATCCTGGTAGAAGGCGATCGGATAAAGGACCTGGGCGCCACGGCCGAGGTGAACGAACGGATGCGCCCGGGGACCAGGGGCCAACCCGTGGAGCGGGTGGATGGACGGCGCCTGGGGCTGACGCCCGGGTTCGTGGATTCCCACGTCCATCTCTCAGAAACCCTGTCCCGGGCGGTGTTCCCCGATGTGATCGACACCCGGACCTGGGTTTTCCACTGGGCGAAGCCCTTCTACGCCCATGTCAGCCCCGAGGACGAAGAGGTGGGGTCGCTCCTGGGGACCGCGGAGATGCTCCGGGGAGGGACCACCTGCTTTCTGGACATGGGCGCCCAGAACGACCCCGCGCCGGTGGCCTCCGCCGTGGAACAGACCGGGATCCGGGGCATCACCGGCCGTCACGCCGCCGACGTCAAGCCCGCCGAGATCCCACGAGGTTGGTCGGCGGAGATGGTCGATCATCACTTCTTTCCCGACCCCGAAACCGCGCTTGAAGCCCTGGCCGAGACGGTCGCCGCCTGGAACGGGTCGGCCGGGGGGCGGCTCGGGGTGTGGGTGAACATCGAAGGGAAAGAACCCTGCAGCCTGGAGCTCCATGTCGGCGCTCGGGAACTGGCTGCGAGCCTGGGGGTGGGCACGACCTACCACCTCGCCACCTCCCTGGCAGAAGCGGAGATCTCCCAACGCCGCCATGGAAGTTGGCCCATCGCCAGGATCGCTCGCGCAGGCGGTTTGGGCGACAATCTGGTGATCGCTCATGCGGTGGCGGTGACGCCGGAGGAGGTGGATCTTCTGTCCTCCCACCGGACCAAGGTGGCTTTCTGTCCGTCCACTTCCCTGAAACTCGCCAAAGGCGCCACCTCGATCGGAAAGTATCCCGAGATGATGGAGAGGGGGGTGACGGTTGGACTGGGGACCGACGGCGTCTCCGCGGCGGGCAATCTCAACCTGCACCGCCAGGTGCACCTCGCCGCCGGTCTGTTCAAGGACGCCCGGATGGATGCTTCGCTGGTAGGGGCACGGCAGGCGCTGCGCATGGCCACCATCGATGGGGCGAAAGCCCTGGGTATGGATGAACAGATCGGCTCGCTGGAGGTGGGGAAGAAGGCCGATTTCGTGTTGTGGGACCTCGACCACCCCGAATGGATACCCTACGGCGACCCCCTCTCGGCCCTGGTCTGGTCGGCATCGACAGCATCGGTCCACGAGACCTGGGTAGACGGTCGGCCCTGCTTTCGTGACGGCCGGGTGATCGGCATAGACGAGGCTGCATTGCACGTCGAAGCCCGCAGCAGAGCCGCAGGCATCCGCGCCCGGGCGGGGCTGAGCCGAGAAGACATCCCTCTGACCACCGTTCTCTACCAATGATGGAACTGGCCACTCACCCCCAGCGCCTGGCTGAAGGAGACCGGCCCGCGGCTGTCGGGCCGGTCACGGTACCAGAGTATTCAGGGCCTCAGGTCATCTCGATGCGCCGCGGCCTCATCACCGGGATCGAACCCTTCCCCGACCGGTCGGGAGGGCCCGGCTCGGAGCCATTGCATCTGGCTCTTCCCTCTTTTGCCGAGCCGCACCTGCATCCCGACCGCGCCTACGTCGGATCTCCCCGCCCACCGCGCTCCCTCGAGGACGCCATCGAGACGGGGGCCAGGCCGGAGGGCTACATAGCGGACACCGCCGCCGAACGAGCCCTAAGGCTTTTCTCCACCCTATCGGCCAATGGCGCCACCCGGGCCAGGGGCCATGTCGGGTGCCACCCCGAACACATCGCAGCCCCTCGATGGCAGGTGATGGGGGAAGTGCGGGAGCGGATGAAGGAGGTCATGGAGATCGAACTGGTCGCCTTCGCAGTAGCGGACACCCTGACAGACCGGGAGGAGACGTCGAGGCTGCACAGGGACCTGAGCCTTGGCAGGTACCAACTGATCGGTGGCTCGCCCAATCACGACTCCCGGCCGTCCGAGTCGATCAGTTCAATGATGGGACTGGCGGTGAGGACCGGCGTGGAGGTAGATGTCCACATAGACGAGACGCTGGACCCGGGCCGGCTCCTGATGGACTTCGCCCTCGACGAGGTGGAACGCCGACGTCTGGAGGGACGGGTCTCATTCAGCCACTGCTGCCTGCTGAGCGCATTGGGAGAACAGCAGACCCGCTCCATCGCTCGACGCATGGCCGGGCTGGGGATAACCGTCAACTGCCAGCCGCGCACCAACCTGATCCTGCACGAATACCGGGCTCACTCACCCCGCAGGGCCCTGGCGCCTATAAACCTGCTGATCGATGAAGGAGTGCATGTAAGGCTGGGCGTCGACAACGTGGACGACACCTTCTGTCCCTTCCCCACTGCTGACCCTCTCGAAGTGGGCTACCTGGCGAGGCTGGCCGGGCACCTGTACGACGACGCCTTCCTCCTCTCCGCTCTCAGTGACGGCCGGTCCGCTCCCAGGTCGGGAGAGAGGGCCGATCTGGCCTTCGTGGAAGCGAAAACTCTCAACGAAGCGCTTTCTATCCGCCCCGCGCGGATTACCATGAGAGAGGGCGTAGTGGTCGCCTCTGGAAGCAACTAATCCAAGACACGGATGGGGGACCGACAAATCTCAAACATCCAACCCTCGAACCATGGAGACACGCGGGGCGGCGGTTCTCCCTCCACTCTGATCTCCTTCGAGAACGTCAGCAAGACTTTCCCCGACGGCACCCATGCGGTGGACAATGTCTCCCTCAAAGTGGAACCGGGCCAGTTCGTGACGGTGGTCGGCCCCTCCGGTTGCGGGAAGTCCACATTGCTCAGAATGGGATCGGGCCTCCTCTCGGTCAGCTCCGGTGAAGTGCGCCGGTCCGAGGGGAACCTGGGATACGTCTTCCAGGACGCAACCCTCCTGCCCTGGCGGACCGTTCAGAAGAACGTAGAGCTCTTCTGCGAACTGCGCGGTTTCGATCGGAGCGAGAGGCGCAAGAGAGCCAAAGACGCTATCGAACTGGTGGGCCTCAGCGGGTTCAACCGGCATTACCCCGCCGCATTGTCGGGCGGGATGAAGATGAGGG
>JAPPKR010000015.1 GCA_028819835.1 bacterium
CTCGTCGAGCGCGAGGAGCGGCGGCAGAAGAAACAATCCCAAGACAAGCGGCCGTCCGCTCGGGCTGAGCGCGCGGTTACCCCGCGCAAGAAACCCCTGGCGCAGCGCCCTCCCTTCCACACCCGGTTGATGATCTTTCTTCGGGAGGTGCGCACCGAATTGTCGAGGGTGTCCTGGCCGACTCGCCGTCAACTCGTGAACTTCAGCGTGGTGACCATAACCACCTCCGTGATCCTCGCCTTGGTGATCTTCGGCCTCGACGTGTCTCTCAAGCAGATCGTTCTCACTCTTCTTGGAGGTATCGGAAGTGGCTGAGCCGGCAGTGACCGAGACGCTTTTGGCCGAGATCGAGGAGGAATCCCCGGTCAGTCCGTACGATCTCCCCGGAGACTGGTACGTGATCCATGCCTACTCCGGCCATGAGGAGAAGGTCAAGGCCAATCTGGAGAAGCGGGTGGAGTGGCTCCGTCTCGCCGGTCGTATCTTCGACGTACACATTCCCCGCGAGGACGTGGTGGAGATCCGGAACCGGAAGAAGGTCACGGTTCCCAAGAAGGTTTTCCCCGGATACCTGTTGGTCCGGATGTGGCTGGACGACGACTCCTGGGCAGCGGTGCGGGAGACGCCCGGAGTTACGGGGTTCGTCGCCTCCAACATGGGTAAGCAGAATCGCCCGCCGCCTCTCTCCCGCCGCGAGGTGGAGCGCATGCTGGGCTTTCAGGAGACGAGGACGAAGTCCAAGCCCCGGTTCAAGCCGGCCTGGGAAGTGGGAGAGACCGTGCGGGTGGTGTCGGGGCCCTTCAACGACTTCAGCGGCATTATCGAGGAGATCAACCTCGACCAGTCGAAGGTGGTGGTGCTGGTGGAGATCTTCGGCCGGGACACTCCGGTGGAACTGGGATTCGCCGACATCCAGAAGAATTAGAAGCCGCCCCTCAAACAGGAGTCGAAGAAGATGGCTGTCAAAGAGATATCCGCCAAGGTCAAGATGCAACTTTCCGCCGGTGAGGCGTCTCCCGCCGCTCCGGTGGGGACCTCCCTCGGTCCCCATGGAATCAACCTCATGGACTTCGTGCGGGCTTACAACTCCGCCACCGAGGACAAGCGCGGTTCGATCATCCCCGTCGAGATCACGATCTACAAGGATCGCACCTTCACTTTCATTACCAAGACCCCCCCGGCCGCTTCCCTGTTGCGCCAAGCCGCCCGGGTGGAGAAGGGGTCGGGCGAACCTCATGAGGTCAAGGTGGGGTCCGTCACCTCCGAGCAGGTGAGGGAGATCGCCGAGATCAAGATGCCGGACCTCAACGCCAACGATGTGGAAGCGGCCATGCGGATAGTGGCCGGGACCGCCCGTTCGATGGGGATCGAGGTCGAGGACTAGACAACCCGAATAAACACGCCGGTGGGAGGCTCGGACAAGCCCGGGCCGCCTGGACCACGGAGGTAGAAATGGCAAAAAAGGGCAAGCGTTACCAGGATTCCATGCGAAGGTACGACCGCGCGTCGGCCTACGCCCCCACCGAGGCTCTGGACCTTGTCAAGTTCATGGCTTCGGCTCGATTCGACGAGTCGGTGGAGGCCGCGTTCCGGCTGGGCGTCGATCCGCGCCGGGCCGATCAGATGCTCCGTGGAAACGTCTCCTTTCCCCACGGCACGGGAAAGACCGTGCGGGTGGCGGTGTTCGCGCCTGACGATCGGCACGACGAGGCCACCGCGGCCGGTGCCGACATAGTGGGAGCGGACGATCTGATCAAGGAGATCTCCGAGGGGGGGCCGCTCGACTTCGACGTGGCGATCGCGGTCCCCGCCATGATGCCGCGGGTAGGCAGGCTGGGTCGGATTCTCGGACCCCGGGGTCTGATGCCCAATCCCAAGTCGGGCACGGTGAGCAACGACCTCGGGGCCACTGTCTCGGCCTTCAAGGCCGGCCAGATCGAATACCGCACCGATCGGTACGGGAACGTCCACACGGTGATCGGCAGAGTGAGCTTTAGTACGGCCAAGCTGGTCGAGAACCTCTCGACCCTGGCCGACGAACTCAACCGGGCCCGCCCGCCGGCTGCCAAGGGCAGGTACATGAGGTCTCTGACCATCTCCTCCACCATGGGACCGGGCGTCAAGATAGACGTGAACCGCCTGGATGAGTTGACCGCTTCCTGAAGGTGGCGATCCGACTGCCGTAGTCCCAGTTGCTCGATTGTTGCACCAGGGTCGATCCGGAAAGTGGGGCAGAGAGGGATCCCTCTAGCCCGATGAGCAGTGCACCTCAACTAGACGTTTAGCATGACGGACGTTTTGCAGACCCACCGGGTCGAAACCAGGTGTGTATTGCCTGCGGCAAATGACGCTCCCTCCAATACTCCCGGAACGCCTGATGGGACCGGGCAGGCTCGCCAAACCGGTTTGGCGTTCCGAACCCGTTTGCTCTACAATTCCCCGAAGACAAACCAATCTCTGCCCTCGGCCCGAGACCGCTGGTTGCCGGAAGGTTCAAAGGATTGATCCGCCAGCGCAGGTCGGTGTTCTTCACCCCTGTATCCGAGTTGAGGATGCCGGGGTTTTTCATTTGGAGGAACTTTAAATGCCGATGAGCCGAGCCGAGAAGGTGGAGCGGGTGGCTGCCATCCGCGACCGGATCTCAGCCGTGGACGCAATCTATCTCACCGAGTTCCGGGGGCTGACCGTCCAGGAGGTCCAGCAGGTCCGCCGATCCCTCCTGGAGGGCGAGGCCCGGATGAGGGTCATGAAGATGTCGTTGACCCGCCGAGCCATGGAGGAGATGGGTCACGAGGGCCTGTCGGACCATCTCTCGGGACCCACTGCCCTGGTCTTTGCGGAGGGGGATCCGTTGGCGGCGGCGCGGACCGTGAGAGAGCAGAGCCGCCAGTTCCGCAACCTGGTGCTGAAGGGGGGGATCATGAACGGGAAGTTCATCGGAGTGGACCAGGTGGCCGAGTTCGCCAACCTGGGATCCCGGGAACAGCTCCTGGGGAAGCTGGCCGGCGGGATCTCGGCGCCCCTCCACAAGACGGCCGGAGTGTTTGCGTCTTTCACCCGCTCCGCAGCGGGAGCCTTTGCACAGCTCTTGGAGCGCAAAACGTCCGCCGCCGCAAACTGAGAATTCGAGACCAAGGAAAGGAACCAAAGAAATGGCAAAGATGACCACTGATGAGTTGTTGGGTGTTTTCGAGGAGATGACCGTTCTGGAACTGAAGGAGTTCCTGGACGCTTTCGAGCAACACTTCGATGTGACCGCCGCCGCGCCGATGGCCATGGCTGCCATGCCTGCCGCCGGTGGGGCCGAGGAGGAGGAAGAGGTCGAACAGACCGAGTTCGACGTGG
>JAPPKR010000273.1 GCA_028819835.1 bacterium
TGAGGGGCTTTCCGAACCGGCGGGTCCGGGCGGTGTATTCGAGAGCCAACTCCAGGGCCTCGGTGGCGCACCCCAGTGCCAGCCCGGCGGTGAGCAAGCGACTCCTTCCCAGATGCGGCCATAGGGCTCTCATGTCCCCTATCCGGTCCTCGGGGGCCACGAGGCACCCGTCGAACTCGATCTCGCACAGATGCACTCCTCGCAGCGCCATGGTCGGGCCCAGTCGCCGCACCTGGGTTCCCCGCGCACCGGGATCAACCGCGTAGATCGACGGATCGGCATCCGGGGCCTCCCGGGCGGCCACCAGCAGGAAGTCGACCTGGTCGGCGTTGGGAATGTAGGTCTTGGTCCCGGTCAGCCGGAAACCGCCATCACGCTTCTCGGCAATGGTGGCAAGGGCCGCCAGGTCGTTACCGGAGCCGGGCTCGTTCAGAGCCAACACCGAAGCGGCCCGACCCTCCACGATGGGAAGCCCGCGCCTGTTCCACTGCAGGTCGTTGGCGACCTCCGCCAGGTACCCGGCGATCAGTGCGTTGGTGAGCAGGAACCCGAAAGGCCGGTACACACGGCCCAGGGCGGCGGCCACCGCCACAATTTCCGCCCACGGCCTCGGATGCCCGCCCCGGTCGGCGGGAGTCATCATCCCCAGCAGCCCGAAGCGGCGCCCCACCTCCCAGAGCGCTTCGGGCGGAACATGGCCTTCCTCCTCCCAGGCGTCCACCCGGGGCTCCACCTCGGAGCGAAGATGGTCCAGCAGGTCCCTGGTCACTCGATCCTCCTGGTCACGCCCTTGGAGAGGCAGAATCCCGAGAAGAAGACTGAGTGGGAGGCGTTTCCCTCGGTGCCGCCCCCGACCACGATCCGCAGATCGTCGGGCGTCTCGCAAATCAGCACCCGGTCTTCATCCACCGTCCAATCTCCCTGCGGGATGTTGCCCTCGGGCGGGTAGTCGGACAGCGGGACCTTCCCCATCTCCCACAGGTGCTCCCGAAGTCTCTTCTTGCTCCACCCGTCCCGGGCGAACACCCCGGCGTGGGCAGGGCTCATCAACAGGGTGAGGGTCCCCCGGGAGAAGAACTGGCTGGTGGCGGTGGAGCGGAGGGTCTTGGCCAGCATCTTGGCCAGGGAGTCGGGCGTCCACCACACCGCGGTGGAGTTGATCACCGACTCGATGCCCGCCACCGAGACGGTGGAGTCATCCGGCCTGTACCCCAACTGGACGTGCAGCGGCTCCCAGGGACTCGACTCCTCGTCCTCGGGGACCACCAGGCTGTACTTGGCCGGGCTTCCGTGGGTGGCCTGGTCCACGCCGATGTAGGCGCCCCCCAGGTTGCGCATGGCCAACCGCAGGGCCCGGCCGATGGTGGCGTTGGCCCGGTTGCCGGGACCGAGCAGGTTGCGGTCGGTGTTCATGGAGAGTTCCCGGCGGATCGGCCCGTTCACCACCACCAGGGGCGTGGCCGGGTTGGTGGTGGATTGGATGGCGTGCAGGTTGAAGATGGGTTCGCACATGGCCGAGACGGCGGCGACGATCACCGGCATGTAGGAGGGAAGGCACCCGGCCATCACCGCGTTGATGGCCAGCTTTTCCACGGTCGCCACCCCCCGCTTGGGATCTATTATCCCGATCTCCTCACCCGGGTCTCGTCCACTCCCGGCCACCATCGCAGACACCCGCCCGGGCGTGGGCGGTATCACCGGCAGTCCGTCGGAGAGGTCCTCTCCGTGGAACCAGTCCTGGATCGCGTCCAGGCCCAGATCGGTCGGACAGTCAAGCTCCCGGGACAACAACTCCATCTAGACGCCAGCCTCCGGCCGCTCAGGCCAAGGGTTCCCGGACCGCTTCGATGAGGGGGACGATCTCATTATCAACCGCCAACTCCACATACGGCCGCAACTCCTCGGTGGTCATCACCTCGGTCTGGTGCGGGAAGATCACCATGGGCAGGTCGGGCACTCCCCTGCTGGCCAGGGTGGCCTTGGCCAACTCCTCGAAGGCCTCGGTGATCAGCACCACCGTTCCCAGCCCCCGCTTTCTCAACTCGGTTCCATCGTGGCAACTCCACGCTGTGCAAGCCCCTCAGTTGCCGAGTCCCAGCACCGCGAAGTGGCTGTAACCCACCACCTGATCGATCACCTCCTGGGGCGTGGGCTCGGAGTGCTTGATCTTCCAGTGCCGAACGTCCCTGATGAACGACAGGCGCCGGAGGCGCTCGTCCACCAGTGCGGCGATGCGGGTCATCGACTCCCAGCGGGAGTTGAGGATGCCCACGTTCAGTTCCACAGCTTCGACGGGCTTGAGGGGATCGGCGCCGTCCATCCGGCGGTATTCCTCGGCTCGGGGGTCCAACAGTCTCATCTCTGTTCCTCCGGTATCTCGAGATCGGCGAGCATCAGGTGCTGGTGGGCGCCGAACACGTCCTTGCAGGCCGGATCGGAGGAGGCGATGTCCTTCACCATGGTGACCTTGAAGGCCAGGGCATTGTCCAGGAAGTAGATGCCCAGCACCTGGTCGTTGGTGAGCCCGTACAGCGGCGCCAGCACCTCGGCGGTGATCCGTCCCGAGTCCTTCACCTGCCGGTACGCCGCTTCGGAGTCGAAGAACACGTCGAAGGTGGTGTTGAAGGGATCGCAGTTCTTGGACCGAAGGGTCTTGGCGAAGTCGCGAAGCCGAGGCATCAGCGCCCCCTCGGGAAGTCGACCACCTGGTAGGGGAAGAGTTCCAGCGGGTCTTCCACCTCCAGGAGGTGCCACACATTGAACGAGAACGCCGGGCCCACATTGATGGTGGGGGGAGCGAACCGGGTTGCCAGGTTCCCCGCCGACGTCTGGCGGTTCGGGTAGGGCTTTATCCACAGTTCCATGCAGATAAAGTAGGCCAGGTTCTCGGCCAGTTCCTGGGTTTCGGCGATGACGTCCACCAGCAGGCCGATCTCATGGGGCGTCCGTCCCCGGAGCGGCTCGTTGGGCCCCAGCACGCCGTTGCGCCCGTACTGGTCGAAGGTGATCTGGTAGTGCTTGCCCTCATCCAGGTGCCCGAAGCGCGGTGACCCGGAGATGGTGGAGCGGATGTTGTCCAGGAACCAGTCCAGGCAGTCGATGAAAGCCGGTTCCCGCACTCCGAACACGGCAATGGTGCGGTACCCTTCCCGGCGGGCGCCTTCCAGCTTGATCGTGTAGGGCGTGTCAACCCAGATGGCCCCCTCCGAGCGCACCCCCGAACCGGGGACCTCGGTGTAGGTGGCGTCGGTCAGGTCGAGATATCCTCCCGGGTTCTTCTCCATGAAGGGGTTGTCCCGCTCGTACATGGAGTGGCTGGCGATGGACC
>JAPPKR010000217.1 GCA_028819835.1 bacterium
CCCACGTTGCCCCCCCGCATCCCGGGTATCGGGTGGGGTATAACTAATGCCCCCCCCCCCCCGGGCCCCCCCGGGGGGGCCCGCGGGGGGGCCGGCAGACTGTTTCCCCCCACCCAGATGGGGATGGTCCTCTGCACGGGCTTCGGGAAGAAGCAGATGTCGGGAGGGAGGCTGTAGAAACGCCCCTCAAACCCCGGATGGTCCTCTCTCCACAACAGGGTCATCACATCCAGGTACTCGTCGGTGACCGCTCCCCGGTCCGCCCAGGAGGCGTCAACGGCCGCATACTCCTCGGGGATCCACCCCACCCCCACCCCCAGGATCAACCGCCCGCCGCACAGCACGTCGAGAGTCGAGAGCATCTTGGCCGCCACCACCGGGTGCCGCAAGGGGACCACCAATGTCCCCAGCGCCAGCCGGATCCGGCGGGTGAGCGCCGAGAGGAATCCGAGCAGCGTCAACGGTTCGTACACCGGGTCGTCGGCGTCCATGTCCCCGATCCCCGCCTCGCTCCACGGCCGGGGGCCGCTCATCTCTCCCTTTCCGCTGTAGGGATGGGGGGAGGTGATGTTGCGGGCCAGCACGATGTGGTCCCCGATCCACACATCGTCCAGCCCGGCCTCCTCGGCCGCTTCGGCCACCCTGCGAAAGGTCCCGACATGGGCGGCTCCCCTGAAATTGGGGATACTGATTCCGAACTCCATCGACCTAACGGCTCCCCACGGCGACCTGTTGCCACGATCGGGTGCCCGAACCCGGGTAGAGGTGGCATGAGACCCCGTGACCGGGTTCCAACTCACCATGCTCGGGAGCCAGATCGGAGCACTGCTCCATCACGTAGGGACAGCGCGGGTGGAAGGTGCACCCTTCCGGGGGGTCGATGGGGCTCGGGACCTCCCCCTCCAGAATGATCTCCTGGCTCTCTATGTCGGGATGGGCCGGCGGAACGGCCGACAGGAGCGCCTCGGTGTACGGATGGGCGGGTGTGGAGAACAAGGACTCGGCGCCGGCCAACTCGATCACCCTTCCCACGTACATCACCATCACCCGGTCGGAGAGGTGAGCCACCCCGCTCAGGTCGTGGGAGATGAGCAGGTAGGCCAGGTCGAAGCGCTCCTGGAGATCGGCCAGCAGGTTCATCACCTGGGCTCGGATGGAGACGTCCAGGGCGGAGACCGGCTCGTCCAGGATCACCACCTTCGGGTTGGGCGCCAGGGCCCGGGCGATGGCGATCCGCTGCCGCTGGCCGCCGCTGAACTCGTGGGGGTAGAGATCGGCGTGCGCCCCGTAGTCGAGTCCCACCTGGCTCATCACCTCCCCCACCCGATCATTGGCCTCCTCGGCGCTCTGTTCGCCGGCCGAGCGGATCGGCTCGGCGATGATGTCGCGGATCCTCATGCGGGGAGAGAGCGAAGAGAAGGGATCCTGGAAGACCACCTGCACGTTGCGGCGGTAGTCGACCAATTGCTCCCTCGAGTAGTCGATACTCACCTCGTTGCCCTGGAAGAAAATCCGTCCCGCGGTGGGAGACTCCAGGAGCAGCAACAGGCGGGCCAAGGTGGTCTTGCCGCAGCCCGACTCACCCACCACACCCAGCGTCTCCCCGGGCCACAGCCGGAGGTCGATCCCGTTCACCGCCTTCACCACCCCCTGGCCGCCGAACCCCAACGCTCCGGTCATGGCGAAGTGCTTGTGGAGGTCTTCGGCCTCCAGCAGGGGCTTGGCGTCGTTCATGTTCTCTCCTGGCGGGCGCGAACGCCGGGATTCCCCAGCATCTCTCGCAGCTCGCGCTTGCGGACCTTGCCCTGGGAGTCGATCGGCAAATCAGAGACAAACTCTACTCGCTTGGGCGTCTTGTAACCGGCCAAGCGGGCCCGGCAGAACTCGATCAACTCCGCCTGGGAGGGACTTTCCTCCGGCCCCGCCACCACCGCCGCGGTCACCGCCTCGGTCCACTCCGGGTGAGGCATCCCCACCACGGCCGCCTCCATCACCCCGGGGTGCATGCGGATGGTCTCCTCGACCTCGGCCGATGAGACGTTCATCCCTCCCGTCTTGATCATGTCCTTCAGCCGGTCATGGAAGAACAGGTTGCCATCCGGGTCGAGGCGGACCACGTCGCCGGTGTGCAGCCAGCCGTCCCGGAGCACGGCATCGGTGGCCCGGGGGTTCCGGTAGTAGCCTTCCATAACCCCCGGAGAGCGGCACAGCAACTCGCCCACCTCGCTATCGGCGCCCCCCTCGTCCACCACCCGCACCTCCACGTGGGGGGTCGGTCTGCCGATCCAACGGGAGTCCCCCTCCGGAATCTCCGAGGGGTCTGAGAAGAACCCGATCACCCCCAGTTGGCTGAGCTCGGACTGGCCCCAGTAGGTGGCCCAGGTCACCCCGGGAGCGCACCGTGACAGTTCGGACACCACCCCGAAGGGGATCGGGCCTCCGTACACGTGCGCCTGGCGAAGGGAGGAGAGGTCTCGCCACCCGAAGTCGGGGTGGCGGATCATGCGATGGTAGAAGGTGGGGGTCTGCGAGGTGTTGGTCACCCCCTCGGCCTCGATGGCCTCCAGGACCGCCCCCGGCTCGGTTCGGGGAATCATCACCAGCGTCGCCCCCATCGAGATCAGGTTGGTCACCGCTCCGGTGCCGGCCATGGTGTACACCGGCGCCAGCAGCAAGAACACATCGGTGGTCTCCACGTACCTCTCGTACGACCAGGAGGGGGTGGTGGATATCATCATCGCCCGGTGGGTGACCATCACCCCCTTGGGGACGCTCTCGGTGCCGCTCGTGTACATCACCATCGCCAGGTCGTTCTCCTCCACCAAGGCCTCGGGCATCTCATCGGACACGCCGTCCAGCATCTCGGCGAAGCCGATCTCGCCCGGCTGCGGAGTCCCGTCCATCACCACCAGGCGGGGATTGTCCCGGGTCCCGGCCACCCCGGCCCGAGCCCGCTCGGCCATTCCGGGTCCGGCGATCACCACCCGGGGAGTGGAGTGGTCCACCTGCAGCGCCACTTCAGCCGGTGTGTAGGAGGGATTCAGGGAGGTGAACACCGAGCCCTGTTTCAGGACGCCGTAGTAGACGCCGACCGCCTCCGGCACGTTGTGGCTCATCAGCGCCACCCGGTCGCCCCGGCCCACCTCCAGGCGGGCCAGTCCGTGGGCCACCCGGTTGGAGAACCGGTCCAGGTCCCGGTAGGTGATCACCCGCCGGTTCGCTCTCCCCGATCGGGCGATGATGGCCGGCTTGTCCCCCTGTCGAGCCGCCTGCCTCC
>JAPPKR010000138.1 GCA_028819835.1 bacterium
GCCTGATCGAGGACCTGGGCATCACGCGGATCTCGGTGCTCTTCCAGGACGACTCATTCGGCCGGGCCGGGTACAACGGGGTCCTGGCCGCCTTGGACCGCCGCGATATGGAACTGGCGGCGGTGGGCTCCTACACCCGCAACACCACGGCTATCAAAACGGCGATGCTGGACATCAAGGTGAACAACCCGGAGGCGGTGATCATCGTCGGCGCCTACGAGCCGGCTGCGGCGATGATCTCCTGGTCGAAGTTCATCAATTTCAACCCGGTTTTCATCAACATTTCCTTCGTCGGCAGCAACGCCCTGGCCCAGAAGCTGGGCGCCTACGGGGTGGGCGTCTTCGTGACCCAGGTTGTCCCGTTCCCCACAGACGACAGCGTTCCCGTGGTTGCCGAGTACCTGGCTGCATTGGAGACCTATGCGCCGAGGGCCGTGCCCGGTTTCGTCTCCCTGGAGGGCTACCTGGCCGGACGTCTGGCCATCGCCGTCCTGGAGCGGTGTGGGCCGGATGTCAGCCGCGACTGCTTCACCGGGGAGCTGCAAAGCCAGGAAACAGAGATAGATCTGAATGGATTCGCGCTACGTTACGGGGAAAACGACAACCAGGGGTCGGACTCGGTGTTCTGGACGGTGCTCCGCGCCGACGGGCGCTATCACCCAATCAATAACTTGGCGGAAGCGCGATGAGGACCTTCATAAGGCGCTTATTGGAGAGCCGCTTTCGGATCTCCACCCAGCTTTATTCGGGGATCTGGGGCGCGGTCGCACTCACCGTGGCGGCGGGTCTGGTCGGATGGTTCTCCTTCAACCAGGTGGGGGAGGCCCAGAGCGTGGTCAACGAGGACACCGTACCTGAGTTGGCTTCTGCATTCGGAGTCGCCCAGCACAGCAGCGCCCTAGTGGACGCTGCTCCCCGCATCACCACCGCCATTTCCCAGGAAGAACTCGACGAGATCTCAACCAGCGTCGCCGAGACGAACGCGGCCTTCCTGGATGAACTGGCCACCCTGGACGAATCCGGAACTGACACGGCGGCCGTTCAACAGCTTCGCTCCTACGCGGAGTCCCTGATCGCCAACATCGACTCCATCTATGTCGACAAGGTCGATCTCTCCCAGGTGGCCATCGAGAAGGAAAACCTCCAAGCGGACCTGGCCACTCTCCGCGCCCAGCTGGATGGCATCGTGGTGCCTGCCTTGGACGACCAGTTCTTCTTCGGCATGACGGGGTACCGGATCCTGGGCTTCTTCCCGGCGCCCAGAGAAGAGCACCTGTCGGAAGACCAGTTGATGATCTATCGGCACTTGTCGGAGATACAAGCCAACACCAACATCTCCACCCAGTTGCTGGCCACCACCTTCAGTCTCTCGGACGCCTCTCAGGTCGAACCGCTCCGGGAACGCTTCGAAGCCGCGGCGGGACAGATCGAAGAGAGTCTCCTGGTGTTGAGCGGGACCCCCTTCCATACCGAACTCAGCCAGTTGTTCTCTCAACTCTTCACTTTGGGCCTCGGGGAGGACGGAGGGTTCAACCTGGCGGATAGGGAACTGCGCCTGATTGCGCGCCAGACCGAACTGCTCCTCAACAATCGGGTACTGGCTATCCAGTTGCTCGCCGAAGTGGACGGGTTGGTGAACGCCGCCCGCGCCCGGGCCGACGAGGCAACGCTTGCCTCGGAGAACGCCATCCTCACCGGTCGGACCCTGCTGCTGGCGATCAGTATTCTGAGCGTCACCGGAGCCATTTTGATGGCATGGTTGTTCGTTGGCCGGGTCCTCCTGCGCCGCATCAACCAACTCTCCGACTGGATGCTGCGCATGGCCGAGGGGGACATCGAGACACAGGTCGAGATCAAGGGTCGAGACGAGGTGGCGGACATGGCCGCCGCCCTGGAGGTGTTCCGCCGCCACGCCCTGGAAGTGCAACGCCTCAACCTGGTGGAGAAACTCGCCGCGGAACTGGGCGAGAAGAACACCGAACTGGAGGCGGTTCTCGACGACCTGCAGCGGGCTCAGGAGCAAATCGTCATACAGGAGAAGCTGGCGGCGTTGGGTGAGTTGACCGCGGGAGTGGCGCACGAGATCCGCAATCCGCTGAATTTCGTGAAGAACTTCTCGGAGGCGTCCGAGGAGTTGTTGGAGGAGTTCCGGGAGATCCTGGATGAGAGCACCAATGGGGAGGTGAGCGAGGACGACATGTCCTACATAATGGAGATCGTCGGCGACCTGGAGGACAACCTGGAGCGAATCCGCTCCCACGGTGATCGGGCAAACCGAATCGTCCAGGACATGTTGATGATGGGCCGGGATTCTGGAGAGAAGCGCCTGGCACAGGTGAACGACATAATGCACGAGCACATGCTGCTGGCCTATCACAGCGCCCGAGCCCACGATCCTGATTTCAACCTGGCCATAGAGGAGGAATACGACCAGAACATCGCGGAGTTGGAGGTGATTCCCCAGGATCTGGGTCGGGTATTCCTGAACCTGGTCAGCAACGCCTGCTACGCCACCGACCAGCGACGCCGGGCCAAGGAAGAGGCGGGAGAGACTTTCTTTCCGGAGATGCGGCTGAGCACCCACCTGAGGGAGGACCGGGTCGAGGCGAGGGTGTGGGACAACGGAGGCGGGATCCCCCAGGAGAACATCGAGAAGATCTTCAACCCCTTCTTCACCACCAAGCCGACCGACCAGGGCACGGGACTGGGCCTGGCGCTCTCGAGCGACATTGCCCGCCAGCACGGCGGCCTTATCCGGGTCGAGACCGAGCCGGGGGAGTCCACCACGATGATCGTGGAACTGCCTCTGGACGACACCCCCCTGGCCATCACGGTGGCCGACACCGAGACCGCCGACCAGCCGGCCTAGCCGACCGGCAAGACGACGCTTCCCTCCTATCCGGAGCCTGAACGGTCCCCTGCGGTGTGGTCGGGGTCCGCCTGGAAGTTTCTTCCAGACTGTGAAACAATCTTCTTGTTAGAGGTTGATGGTGTCACACCCACAACCCACATTGATACAAGCCAAACACCTAGACGGTTCGGCTCGGGCGCCCGGTCGACCGCGTCGAGGGATCAGATGTCGCCACTCCCCAGAGCCTCCTGTCGGGCTGTGCGGAGCCTGGTCGACCGCGGAACGGTGGCGGCGGGGGAGGGCACATTGTGGGGGTTTCGTAGCGTTCCACTGGTTTCTATAGGGTTGCTGTTATTCCAGCTATTCCTGCATATTGGGCGATTCGGGTGTTTCGCATGGTTTCAGTAGGAC
>JAPPKR010000137.1 GCA_028819835.1 bacterium
GAAGGACGGTTTGCGCCCGCAGACCTCGCATTGGTACGCCATGGATTTCCTCCGAGCCACAAGAATAGCAAACCGGTGATGAGATGGCGAACCAGACGGTAGAGACGGGATCCCCCGCGGCGGAGCGAGGGCCATCCCCGCACGACTCCCTGAACTCCGGGCCGGGCCGGAGCCTGGCCTACCTCCAAGACGTAAGCGTGGAGCGGGTCAGAAACATCGGGCCCCGGCTGGCCGGGATGCTGGCCAAGAGCGGAGTCCGCTCGGTGGCCGACCTGCTGCAACACTTCCCCCACCGCTACCTGGACCGCTCCCTGGTGGTTCCGATCCCGGAACTTCCCATCGACGGGGAGGCCACCCTGATAGCCGAGGTGGTGAGGACCTACCGGCCCCGCGTCTCGGGCCGCAGGGGACCGAGGGAGATGCTGAAGGTGACGGTCCAGGACTCCCACCTCGGCGGATCGGGGACGGATCAGGGCCTGGGCGGGATACAGCGGATGGAGATCACCTTCTTCAACCAACCGTTCAGAGGCCGCCAACTCCTCCCGGGGACGGTGGCCGCCTTCTCGGGGAAGGTGACCACCTTTCGAGGCCGCCCCCAGATGACCAATCCCGACGTGGAGCTGATCTCGTCCGAGGAGGAGAGCTTCGAGGGCAGAGTGGTGCCGGTCCACTCGGCGGTGGGGGAGATGACCCCGGTTCGCATCCGCTCGGCGGTCGGCAACGCCCTGCGGAGAGCCAGGCCGATTCTCGATCCCGTTCCCCGGTCGGTACTGGAGGCGGGGGAATTCATGGATCGGGATCAGGCTTTTGCGAACATCCACTTTCCCAGGAGCATGGATCACGCCCGGGAGGCCCGGAGGAGGCTGGTGTTCGACGAACTGTTCCGCATCCAGGTGGCTCTGGCCCTCACCCGCCACCGGCTGGTGGAAGAACAGGAGGGAATCTCCCAGCAGTTGGAGTGTCAACTGGTCACCGACTTCCTGGACGGCCTTCCCTATGACCTGACCGGCGCGCAGAAGAGGGTGCTGGCAGAAATAGGGGAGGACCTGGAGAGCGGCCGTCCCATGCACCGGCTGCTCCAGGGAGAGGTGGGGTCCGGCAAGACGGTGGTGGCGCTCGCCGCCCTTCTGGCCGCGGTGGGTTCGGGGAACCAGGGGGCGATCATGGCGCCTACCGAGGTGCTCGCCGAACAGCTCTACCTGGTGCTCCGGGAGATGCTCAGCCAGGCGGGGCTGTCGCCGCCCGTGGCCCGTCCCCAGGTGGGAGGCCATCACATGGGGTCCCTGTTCCAGGCGGCCGGGGGCGTCACCGTGCGGGTGGCGCTCTTGACCTCGTCGCGGGCGGCTGCCAACTACCTGGACAACCCCGGCCGTTCGCGGGTGCGGGAGGATGTGGCGGCGGGCGAGGCCCAGATCGTGGTGGGCACCCACTCTCTCATCCAGGAGGGGATACGGTTCCGGCGTCTGGGGGTGGTGGTGGTGGACGAACAGCATCGCTTCGGGGTGTCCCAGCGGAGCACCCTCAAGCACAAGGGAGCCGATCGCCAGCCGGACCTCCTGATCATGACCGCCACCCCCATTCCCCGCACCTTGTCGATGACTCTCTACGGGGACCTGGTCCTCTCGACCATCGACGAGATGCCACCGGGACGTTCCCCCGTGAAGACCAGGGTGATCGAGAAGACCGCCGACGGGATGTCCACCGCCTACCGGGCCATCCGGACGGAGGTGGCCAAGGGACGCCAGGCGTTCGTGATCTGCCCGCTGATCGAGGACAGCGAAAAGCTGGAGGTGCAGTCGGTCACCTCCCAGTACCGGGAGATCACATCGGTCCTCCCCGACCTGACGATCGATCTGATGCACGGACAGCTCTCGAGCGCCGACAAGGAAGCGGTCATGGCGAGGTTCCGCTCTGGGGAGACCGACGTGCTGGTGAGCACCACTGTCATAGAGGTGGGTATCGACATCCCCAACGCCACGGTGATGGTCATAACCGACGCACAGCGGTTCGGCCTCTCCCAACTCCACCAGTTGCGGGGCCGGGTGGGGCGGGGCCGGCACGCCGGCCGCTGTCTTCTGGTGGCCGACTCCACCACCCCCGACTCGGCCCGGCGCATGAAGGCGATGGCCCGCACCAACGACGGCCTGGAACTGGCCAGAGAGGACCTCCAGATCAGGGGTCAGGGGGCGGTGTTCGGAGCCCGCCAGTCGGGAATGGGGGACCTCAAGCTGGCCGACATACTCCGTGACCTCTCGGCCATGAGGCGCGCCAAGAAGGCCGCCGACGACCTGGTCCGCAGCGACCCGTACCTGCGACGGCAGCCCCTTCTGGCCGAGGAGATCGCAGAGGTCCTGGGTGACGACGTGCAGTGGCTGTTCGACTCATGATGAGGGTGATCGGCGGCCGGTACCGGGGGCGTCGGCTCAGCGCCCCCCGAGGTCGGGGCACCCGGCCTCCCACCGGACGGGTGCGGGAGTCGATCTTCTCGGCGCTGGGGGAGCGGGCCAGGGGAGCCGACGTCCTGGACCTCTACGCGGGTTCGGGGAGTTTCGGGATCGAGGCGCTGAGCAGGGGCGGCAGATCGGCGGTGTTCGTAGAGAGGTGGCGGCCGGCGGTGGCCGCGCTCCGCGCCAACCTGGACGCCGTCGGGGCCGGGGACGCCGCCGAGGTGGTTGCCTCCAGCGTGGAGAGCTACCTGGCCCACCCCGGGGAGGGGCGGCGGTTCAATATAGTCTTCGCCGACCCGCCCTGGGATATATCATCGAAGGATGTGGCCGGGGTGCTTGAGAAGGTGTCGGGCCTGATGAGCCGTGGAGCGGTAGCAGTCGTCACCCGAAGGGCGAACGACGACGTTCCGGCGGCCGCAGGGCTCGACGTCGAGGACCGGCGCCGACACGGCGACACCGAAATAATTAGATATCTCAAGGAGTAGAGGTTGACGGTAGCTCTCTGTCCGGGGAGTTTCGATCCGCCCACCAGCGGGCACGTGGATGTGATACGCCGGTGCGCACGTTTGTTCGACCGGGTGGTGGTGGGGGTGGTGACCAACCCTTCCAAACAGTCCTTCTTCACCCTGACCGAGCGGGTCGGCTTTCTGCAGAACGCCCTCTCGGACCTTCCCCAGGTGGTGGTCCGCCACTATCAGGGCCTGTTAGTGGACTTCGCCCGCCAGGAGGGGGCGGCGGTGCTGATCAAGGGCCTGAGGGCGGTGAGTGACTTCGACACCGAGTTGC
>JAPPKR010000185.1 GCA_028819835.1 bacterium
ATCGCGGCGGTCAACGCGGTGGTGGCCTTCTACTACTACGCCCGGGTGGTGAAGACGGCCTGGTTCGACCAGGCGCCCGACGAGATCCCCGAGGACACCGAGACCGGCCCCACCGGGCCTCTCTCCCTGGCCATGGGCCTGGCGCTGGTGGCGGTGCTGGTGGTGGGAGTGTTCCCGGGACTCGCCACCTTCTTCGGCGACGCCGCCGCGGCGCTGGTCCCCTGACCGGAGACAGGAACCGAAGACGGCTTCAAGGTTGCGCGGCGCCCTTCCGCCAGTCTCATAGCCCGGGGCGGGGGTACCATGAGCCATGTCGAAGACGCCTTGGAAGGAGGGATGACGATGAGGGATGTGGAGATGGCATCGCCGGGACGGGAGGTTGTGGACCGCAGGCTGCCAACCATGTCGAAGGAGGAGACTGCCCGCCTGGGCAGGGAGATCTACCAGCGGGACATCCGGCCGCAGGTGGAGGCGGACCACTTTAGAGAGGTGGTCGCCATCGATCTGGACACCGGCATTTGGGCCATGGGCCATGACCTGGTGGAAGCGGTGGAGGGTCTGCGGGAGCAGAGTCCGGACGCTGTCAATGTCTGGTGCGAGCGGGTCGGGTTCCGGGCCGTGCACACCTTTGGGGGCCGGTTCATACCGAGGGTGGAGTGATACAGGGCGTAGTGAACGCCGCCTACGAACCTGTCATATCCCTGACTGTCCGAGGCCCCTCAGGGCAGAGCGCGGAGATCGAGGCCGTCGTCGACACCGGCTTCAACGGGTTCCTGACCCTGCCGTCGGAATCGGTGGCCGCCCTGGGGCTGCTCCGCTCGGCGAGACTCCCAGCGACTCTGGCCGATGGCAGCACGGCGATGCTCGACGTGTACCGGACAACGGTTCTTTGGGACGGCCGCCTCCGCCATGTCTATGCCTACATGTCCGAAGCGGTCGCTCTCGTCGGCATGCAGTTGCTGGACCGGCACAGCCTGTTCATCGAGGTAGAGGACGGCGGGCGTGTTCTTATTCAAGCCGGAAAGTAGCCGAGTCTCCCGGCGGTAGACCCCGAGGATGGAGGACTTACCCGTGGAGGGCCTGGCGCAGGGCCGCCGCGGTTACCGCCGCCCAGCGGCGGCTGGTCGGGGACGTCGGCAGGTAACGGTCGCTCAGGTGGAAGGCGCCGGGGAACACGTGCAGTTCGGTCGGCACCCCGGCCCGGGTCAGGCGTTGGGCGTATTCGATGTCCTCGTCCACGAAGAGGTCCAACTCGCCCACGATGATGAACGCCGGAGGCAGGCCCGACAGGTCCTCGTGTCTGGCCGGAGAGGCGTAGGGAGAGACGTCGTCTGATCCGGCCGGTTTTCCCAGGAAGGCGCTCCACGCGGCGATGTTGGACTGGCGGTTCCACATCTTGGGGTGCTGGATGGAGTGGCTGGAAGGGGTGATGTTGCGGTCGTCCAGCATCGGGTAGATGAGTTGCTGGAAGGCAATCTCCATCTCGCCCCGGTCTCTTGCCAGCAGGGTCACCGCGGCGGCCAGCCCACCGCCCGCCGAGGTGCCGCTCAAGACGATCCTGGATGGGTCCACTCCCAGGTGTTTCGCCTGGGAGAAGAACCACTTCAACCCCGCGTAGCAGTCGTCTACCGGCGCCGGATACGGGTGCTCGGGAGCGAGGCGGTACTCCACCGAGGCGACCACGCAGCCCATCTCGGCGGCCAGTTCCTTGCATCTGAGGTCGTCCATGGCGACGCTTCCCACCACCATCGCCCCGCCGTGAATCCAAAAGAAACCGGCCGCTGGCCTTCCGACGCCCGACGGCGTGTAGACCCGCACCATCACGTCCGGGTCACCGGGGGCTCCCCGAACCCGATGATCCTCGACGTCCACTCCCGAAATGTCGGGGTTGACCGCGAGGGTGGCCGCCATCAAGTCCTCCATGGCGCGGCGAGCCGCCGGGATGTCCGACATGTCCCGCAGTGCTGCTGGGACCAGGTCCAGCACCGCCCTGCTCTGGTCGTCCAAGCGGTCGTCCCAGTCCATACTCATCCACCTATCCCGGAGGCATCAATCTCGAAAAAGAGAGTAGTGGCCGTTTGGGGTTAGCCGTGAAGAGCCTGGCGTAGGGCTGCTTTGGTGGTTTCTATGAACCGCCGACTGGTTTCGGAGGTCTTGATCATCAGTTCGCTGCCGTGGAAGGCCCCGGCGAAGACATGCAACTCGGTGGACACCCCGGCCTGGATGAGGCGCATGGCGTAGTCGATCGACTCGTCCACGAACAGGTCCAGTTCGCCCACGATGACGAAAGCGGGAGCCAACCCCGACAAGTCCTCGGCGCGGGCGGGAGCGGCATAGGGAGAGACGTCGTCGGATCCGGCCGGCTTTCCCAGCAGCGCGCTCCACCCGATGATGTTGGATTGGCGGTTCCACACCTTGGGGTGTTGGACGAAATGGCTGGCGTGAGTGATGTTGCGGTCGTCCAGCATCGGATAGATGAGTTGCTGGAAGATGATCTCCACCTCACCGCGGTCTCTGGTCAGGAGGGCCACGGCGGCCGCCAGTCCTCCGCCCGCCGAGGCGCCGCCTATAGCGATCCTTTTTGGATCTACTCCCAGGCTCTCGGAGTTATCCGCCAACCACTTCAGCGCTGCGTAGCAGTCCTCAACTGGCGCGGGGTGGGGGTTTTCGGGCGCCAGTCGGTATTCCACCGACGCCACCACGCAGCCCATCTCCACCGCGGTTGACTTGGATTGGTGATCCTCCATTGACGCAGTCCCCACCACCATGCCTCCGCCGTGGATCCACAAGTAGCCGGGAGCCGGACCTTGGAGGTCCATTGGCGTGTAGACCCGCACCATCACATCGGGGTCTCCCGGCGGGCCTGGCGCCCAGTGATTCTCCACATCTACGCCGGGTACATCCCCCTGGCCGAACAGATCCGCTACCAGGTCGTCAAGGTTCTCGCGAGCCTTCGAGATGTCGGAGAGGTCCACATCGGCGGATGTCTCCAAATAGGCCCTGCTCTGGTCATCCAAACGATCTTCAAAGTCCATGGTCCCGCTCCGATCGGCCACTTCTACTTACGCAGGCATCCTAGTTGAGCCACTTGTCCCACAGCAGGTAGAGGAACGAGAGATAGGTCCCGGTCGCCACGGCGGCGTTGGTCCAGTTCGAAATCCGGCGTTCCCGCTGCTCCCATCCGCTGCCCGCCGCCGGCGGTTCCGTGCTCACCACCTGCG
>JAPPKR010000233.1 GCA_028819835.1 bacterium
TGGCCGCGGCGTCTTCAATGGTGGGAAAGGCCACCGCCATCGTCCGCACATCAGGGGGGTTGGGGGTGAGCTTCACCAGGGCGCGGGTGACTATCCCCAGGGTGCCTTCCGACCCGACGAGGATGCCCCGAAGATCCAATCCGATGGGATCGGGTGCCCCGCTGCCCACGATCATCACGTCTCCGGTGTCGGTGACGACTTCCAAGGCAAGGACATGGTTGACAGTGCTCCCTTCGGACAGGCAGTGAGGACCTCCCGAGTTGCAGGCGATGTTTCCTCCCACGGTGCACGCCGATTGGGAGGAGGGATCGGGGGCAAAGTGCATCCCGAAGGGGGTGGTGGCGGCGGACAAGTCCAGGTTGATGACTCCCGGGCCCACCCAGGCGGTACGGTTCTCGGTGTCGATCTCTTCGATCCGGTTCATGCGGGTGGTCACCAGCACCATACCGCCGACTTCCGGGACCGCCCCGGCGGAGAGGCCGGTTCCCGCCCCTCGGGCTACTACCGGTATGCCATGGCGCCGTGCGGCCCTAACCACTTGCGCTACTTCCTCGGTGGTTTCGATCATCACCACCACGGTCGGGTTTCCCGTGTAGACCCCTGCATCCTTGGCATAGAGGTGGCGTTCCAACGTCGAATCCATCACCCGTTCGGCGCCCAGCACGCGGATCAGGTCATCTCGAAACTCGGTGTCGCTCCCGGTGAGGGTGGCAGCCATGGTGATCTAGAATAACAATCGCCCGTCAATTCCGATCCTGCCCGAAGGCGGTTGGCGGTCAGTCCCAATCAGGCAGTTGCGTATGACGGTGATCGCTCAACCTACCCCCAACCCCAATGCCATGAAGTTCACGGTTGGGGGCAAGGTGGGCGGCCCTGTCACTTATCGGAAGGGCGAGGCGGTGGAGCATCCGTTGGCCGTGGCCATACTGGCGACAGAGGGGGTGGATTCGGTGTTCTGGACAGCGGACTTCGTCACGGTCAGCAAGGCAACCGGAGGGGACTGGGCCACCATACAGCCTGCGGTCGAATCGATTCTGAGAAGCCAATTCGAGACGGGGTGATTAGCCCTAGCCTCCGGCAGGGACCGCCACTCCGTCGGGACCGATCCACAGGCTGACCGGCCACGAGATCCCGGCCGGATCGGCCACTGCCCATTCCACCCGCCATACGTCTCCCATCCGGCTGACTACCGGTCGACCCACCACGGTGCCTGCCTGAGCGAGGAGCAGTTCTTCTCGGGCGGTCCTGAGCACCGCGGTTGGAGGCGTCTCCAACTCCTCTCCCACCCACCATTGGCCGGGATTCGCTTCCGGCAGGGGAATGAGGCGGGGTAGGTCGACAATGGTCGGCATGCCCGCCTCCACATCCACCACCACTTCAACTGACTGGGTGGGTAGCCGACTGTAGGCGCCGCCGTCGACAGAGACCAGCCGTCGGAGGGCTACCACCGTCCGCCAACGTCCCCCGGCCACCGGTTCAACCCACAGGGTTCTCACCCATTCCACAAAGGAGAGAGGGCGTGCGGATGTGTCGAGAGGACGGTTGATGCCCGGCAGCCACCACTCGAGGACATCGGACTGCTCCGTCCCGTCCAGGGTGAAGTAATCCAGGACGAACCACTCCGAATAGGAAGCGGCCTGACGCTCTTCCTGAGAGTGGCCGTCCGATGCGGTCGGGTCCTCTCCTGCCCGGAGGTCCGCTTCGCTCATGGCCGCCGGAGTAGCCGGTACTAGGCGGGGTGAGTGGGTTGGGGCGGGACTCTGGCCCTGCCCCGGAAGGGATGGTGACGCCGGCCCGGCGGCGGAGGACGGGGCAACTGTCGGCGGGATGACTACCTGAGGGTCAGGAGAAGAGAAGGTGCGGACCACGCTGAAGGCCAACACCGCCACCACTGACGCCCCTCCCACCAGGTACCAGAGTCGGCGGCGCCGGGACGTGTCTCCAAGGTCTCGCAACTCGTCCCAGGGGATTGATTCGAATACTTCTTGATCGGATGGTTTGGAATCGCTCATGCCACATTGTTATGAGATGTGCCCGGCGGATTCAAGGGGTGTTGTCCGCATCGCGAAAGAAAACACAGAGTCGCGAGCTGCTCGGGCACTTGTCATCAATGACACGTCACCTCAACTACACTCCCGAGGAATGGTGGTCAATCCCGATCCCAAGCCTGGCCGCTGGCTTCTTCCGTTAGCCATCCTGGCGATGTTTGCGTTCACCTTCATGTTCGTCAGGACGCTGCCCAGAGCCGAGATCGCACCCCAGCCGGTAACCACCGTTCCTACCGCGACAACGCTGGAGGAGGACTCGTCGACGGAGACGACTTCCGCCGCGGAGGGCGAAGAACCCGACGGCGAGGCGGCTCCTGAGGAGACGCCCACCAGCACCACGCTGTTGCCCGCGGTGGTCTCCTACCTGGCTTCCATCGAGGCGCTGGGGGAGCAGTTGACTGCCCTGGCGAGAGAGGCCCGGGAGGTCAACGCCGCCTGGGACGAGAGGTCGATTGAATACGCCGAGACCGAGGAGCGCTTGGTGGCCGTGATGGAGGATGTGATCAGCTGGCAGGAGAACGTGGTAAGGCTGAACGCGCCTTCCGTATTGGCGGCGTCACATCAGGACATGCTGACCGCCTCCACCCGGGCGGCGGCGGCGGCCGCCACCGTCGTGGAGGGATTGCGTAGCGCCGACACCGGTGAGACCCGCAGGGGGGCGGCGGCTGACTTCAACACGGCGACCACCGACTTCGTCGCTGCCGTAACGCGGGCTCAGAACACTATCGGCGGTTGACGCCCCCAGGACGTTGGCTGTAGAGATACGGGCCGTCGCCCCCGAGGAACTGGATGTCTTGGGGCGGGTGACCGCCATGGCCTTCGGACAGGACCCCGATCCCGCCGCCGAGGAAAGCTATCGCAAGTTGCTGGAACTGGAGCGCAGCCGGGGTGCTTTCGAGGGAGGACGGATGGTGGGCGCCTCCTTTGCTTACGGCCTGGAGTTGACAATCCCCGGCGGCACGGCGGCCACTGCCGGAGTGGCCAGCGTAGGGGTGCTCCCAAGCCATCGGAGGCGCGGGATCATGCGCAGGATGGTGACCGGGTTGTTGGCCGAGGCGCAGGATCAAGGGGACATGCTGGCCGCGTTGTGGTCGACGGAAGTCCCTCTCTACGGGCGGTTCGGCTTCGGAGTGGCGGGGGT
>JAPPKR010000204.1 GCA_028819835.1 bacterium
GCATCTCCGACTCGCCCCGCCAGGTGGGCGAGGTGATGCGAGCCTGCCGTGACGCTGGCGCGGACTTCGCGGCGCCCATCCGCCTGCATCTGCGGCCCGGCGTCAAGGAACACTTCATGGAATGGCTGGAGGGGGAATTCCCGGACCTGGTGGGCGCCTACCGGGATCTCTACCGGAACCGCTCCTACCTCCCCCGTCGCACCCGCTCACGCCGGAACTCCAATCCGGCCCGCCGGCCCGCCGGGGCGAAAACGCCCGCGCCTAAGAAACCACGCCAAGGTCGACTGCTTTAGGGCGGCGCGGAGGTCAGGAACCGGTGACCCCCGTGGGGATCTCTACGGCGCCTTGTCCGCGTGCTGGGGACAGTAGGCGGCGAGGCCCAGCCCGGCGGCGGTGCGCATGCCGCTCAACTCGATGGGACTCAGGGTCCTGCCTCCCTCCGAGAGGGCGGCGATCTCCGCGTCCTCGACCTCCTGCCAAGTGGCCCCGTCCTGGAAGGATGCACAGGCTCGCCAAATCATGTCCTTGCTCTGTTCCCTCTGCGCCTCGGTGATGAACGGCTGTCCCATGAAGTTCTCGAGAGCCTGTTGAGCTTCCTCGGTACCGGTGGGGGTCCTCGAGGCGATGGCCTCCTCTTCCGCTGAGGTCCCGTCGCCGCAACCCACCAAAAGCAGCACCGCCACCAACATCAAGATCAGCCTTCTCATATCCAAAGCCTCCGTAGCGCCATTCTCACTCCGATTCCTCCGATGCCAGACACTGTTTCAGGGTACTTACGCCAGATGGGGGTTGCCAAGGATTCGGCCATCTATTTCCCGGCCGGGCGCTCCCGCTCAGAGCCAGCAGACGTGATACGCTGGGCCGTAGGTGATTTGCAGGTGGCAGTGACGTGGGCCCGCTTCCAGGAGGCCGAGCCGGATATGGCGGCATTGGTGAGGGAGCGATTCGAGAGTCACCGCCACGCGGTGATGGCGACGCTTCGACGGGACGGGGCGCCGCGGCTGTCGGGGATGGAGGCTCCGATCCGGGACGGTCACCTGTGGCTGGCCATGGATGACTCCTCCCGGAAGACCGACGACCTGCGCCGGGACGCCCGGCTCTCGATCCACAGCGCACTCGACGACGAGCAATTGACCCTCGGCGACGCCCGGGTGGACGGCCGGGCGGTCCCGGCGCTCGGACCCGAGGTGTCGCTGTTCGTGAAGGGCCATCGGTTCCCCATCGAAGACACCTCGACCATGGCGCTGTTCTGGGTCGACATCACCGGGGTGGTGCTGGCGCGGGTGGTGGACCGCGGCCTGCTGGTTTCCTCATGGACGCCGGAGGGCGGGCTCCGCGAGACTCGCGTTTGAGCTCTTCCGGCAGGTGGTCCGGCTGACCTTTCGGCCTTCCCTTCGTCAGGGGTTTGGAGAGCCGACCCGGGGATCTCGGCGGGCGAAATCACCCTATCCGGTTCGGTGCCCTCCCCTAGCCTTGCCTCCTATGTCCGAGAGCCCGCCCCCGGAGGAATCCGGACCGCCCTCGGAGCGGGTCCGGGTGCGTCGCCTGGCCGCCCGGGCCCGGTATGAGCGTTCCGAGGTCCTCGGAATCCTCGACGCCGGGTTGATAGCCCACGTCGGCGTCTCCACTCCCGACGGCCCGGTGGTGCTCCCCATGGCGTACGGTCGCGACGACGAGCACCTCTACCTCCACGGGGCGGTGGCCAACCACCTCCTCCGCACCAGCGACGGACAGGAAGTCTGCGTCACCGTCACCCACCTGGACGGACTGGTCATGGCCCGGACCCCCTTCCACAACTCCATGAACTACCGATCGGTGGTGGTGAGGGGCAGCGCACGGAAAATTGTCGACGGCGACAGGAAACTGAGGGCCCTGAGGATCATCACCGACCATGTGGTCGCCAACTGGGACAACACCCGCCTGCCGTCGGCGTCGGACCTCCGCAGCACGCTGGTGCTGGAACTCCCGCTGGCCGAGGCATCCGCCAAGGTCCGCTACGGGGATCCCGTGGACGAACCCGAGGACCTGGCCGGTCCCTGGTGGGCGGGCGTGGTGCCCATCAGCACCCGCTTCGAGCCGGCCGTCCCATCCTCGGACCTGGCAGGTGATCCGGAACCGCCCACCTCGATTCAAGCCCTGTCCGGGCTCGCCCCCGACGAGCGAATCCGCGGAGACGACTGAAACGACTACCGAAATGAGTCCCGCGCCGCAACCCAGTTCTTCAGTAAGGCGTGGCCGGCGGAGTCGACGCTAACCAGGACCAAAGCCCGCCATTTTCTCCACGTCCACCACCGAGACCTGTTTCCTCTCCTCCAACCCGGCGAAAAAGACGGTGGCCAAGGCATCCGAGTCCCCACTGGTTATGGCAAGCACGCGGCCAACCCCCAAACCAGGGTGGCGCACCCGATCGCCAACCTGAAACTGGTGAGATGGGACAGGCACTCTGCCCAGTGCGGTGGCGCCTCCCCGAAGACTCTTCCGGGAGACCCCGTCTTCAAATGACCAGAGAATCCCCACCGGAGTACTCCTGGAGACCTCCGCTATCGCGCCATTGCCCGCGTATTCGAACAGATCCTGGTTCGAAGATCGCCAGAAGATGTGTGCCCGCCCGGCGTCCAGGAGCTTGCGGACACTGGGCCACTCCACATGGGAATTCTTCTTGTGATACCAGCGAAGGCAACCTCCTTCCCACCGATTGCCGAAGTCGTCGCCAATGGTCCCCTTAGTCCCCACATTTGTGAAGATGATGAACTCGCCCTCGCCTTCCCTTATCCCTGAAACCCAGATCCCGCCCTTGGCTTTCTTGCCCAGGCCCAGCAACTCGCTGACATCGGATCGGGAGTACTTCCTAGCGGGCTCAAAGATCAAGCCCACCCGGAACCGCCCACCTGGCAACTCCTGCCAAGAGCTCCGACCCGGGGTACGGCCCCGGTTTGTCGGGCGGCAATAATCATGTTGGGAACACCTGCGATGTTCTATAGCCTAGGACGGCGCCTTGCCGTATGAGGTCCCACGTGGGCAGCAGTGTCGACATCCGGCAAAAACCCTGGGGGAACGTTGGTGCTGTCCAGGGCTGTGGAGACGGGGCGGCCCGCCTCATCGAGGATGCTTCGCTCTGCCGACGATCCAGTCCCCAATCCCGCCGGACAGCACGTTTGCCACGATGACA
>JAPPKR010000245.1 GCA_028819835.1 bacterium
ACTGCGCGCCGATGTAGAAGCCCGGGAGGTACACCAGGGGGACCCCTGAGTCGTATAGGAGCCGCGAGGCGTGGGGGTCCTGGACCAGGTTGAGCGAGGTGTGGTTCGTAAAGTCGGTCCAGGTGGGGAAGCCCGATGTCCAGCTCACCACCATCTTGGTGGCGATCTCCGGCGCCATCAGGAGAGCCGACGAGACATTGGTGACACAGCCGATCGCCACCACGTGCAGGGGTCGTTCGTCGCTGGCCAGGGCACCCTCGATTATGCGTTCCGCACCCTCGCTTCGGACGGGGACGTCGGGAGCGGACATGTACCGGTCGGCGCCGCGGAATGCCACGCCTTCGGAGGGGAGGCCCATCTTGGAGAGGACGGTCTTGATCTCCTCATAGGAGGTCTCCATGCCCTCGGCGGGGCCCCACATGTCCATGGTGGCCGGATCGATGCCTTCGGAGACGAGGTGGCGGGCCCAGTAGCCCATCAGGTTGTCCGAGTCGGGTTCGCGGCCCGCCCGGAGGGCCTCTGCGGCCTCCACCACCCGTTCCCGGTAGTGGTGGTGGCCGAAGGGTTCGGCGACCACCGCCTCCACCTCGATTCGCTCCGGAGAGAGGAGCGCCCAGGCCATGGCGAACTGGTCGTCGATCTCGTTGTTGGTGTCGGTGTCGATCAGTACCCGGGTCGGCCCCTCCACGTCGGCGAACATCTCCCGGCGGCGTTCCTCACTTACATTCGGAAATACGGTCACATCCAGCCTTTCGCGCTCACTTTTCGACTTCTCCAATCTACACCCTCGGTGACCGCGATTGAATTCAGCTCTCGCAGGCGAGCCGCGGCGCTCTCCAGAGTCCCTTCGCCCGTTGCAGCTTCTCTCCATACCGCCCGGCCGCCCAGGAAGCCTGAGGCGCCGGCGCGGCACGCCACCTGGAGCTGGCGGCGGAACAGTTGGTAGTCACCGCCCTCTGACAGGATGGTCCACGGAACCGGGCTGAGTCTGTTGATCTCCGCACAGGCTTCGGCCCAAGTCTCTTCGGAGGTGTTTTCGGCCGGCTCGGGGAACTGGAGCTTCAGGACGTCGGCCCCTAGGTGTCCGAAGAGCCTCACCCCTTCCAGGATCGCTTCGCTGCGCTCGTGGGGGTGGTCGTAGAGAGCCAGGGGCTCGGCGAACAGCGGCATGTCCTGTTGGCGGCACTGGTCGACCACTTCGGTTACGAAGGCCTCCGCTTTGGTGGTGTCGCCGCCGGGCTCGAAGAACATCGAGATCTTCACCGCGTCCACCCCGAGGCGGGCGGCTCTCTCCACGCTCCAGCCGGGCAGGAACCGGGGAGCGGTGAGGACGTCCGCGTAGTCGCCGTCCTCGATGCCGAGGATCAGGCCGGTCTCCGACAACGGACCCGAGCGGGTGAAGCCGGTTCCCTCCAGGAACCCGGGATCGATCAGCATGGCTCCTCCCGCTGGACCTACTCCGTTGATTAGCGGCAGTTTGGCCGCCCAGATGTCTTCTGTGGTCATCGAGCCTGGGTCGTCGGGTCGGACGGTGGCTGCGAACGATCCGACATGGTCGATGGCCAGCACCGCGAAGTGCCCGGTGGGGGTGGCCACCTTCTGGAGCCGGGCCGATCGGACACTGTCAGTTGCGGCGGCGGATGTTTCCATGAGTCTCTGCGCCTGGGTCTCGATCAGGCGTTGAGCCCGTCGATCTGCAGATAGTCCTTCATGGGTACCGGACGGGTGGTGCGCATCCCCAACCAGGCTGCCACCTCCGCAAGCTCCGAGGAGAGGTCGCCCTGGGCCACCGCGAAGTGATGCTCGTGTCCCTGCACCACCGCGGTGTTCACCAGGTCGTCCAGTCCGATCGGCTCGCCCGAGAGCCGAAAGTTCGAGAACCAGCCGCGGGTGCCCTCGAAGCCGGCGTTCCCGGTCTCCACCACGTCGGCGGTGGCGATGAACATCTCGGTGAAGTCGTCCCCGGCATAGGCGATGGTGGTCTTCTGGGGAGCGAAGCGGAGATCGCCCGACACTCCGTAGGTCACGTCGGTCTTCCGGCCCAAGGTGACGTGGTCGACCCAGCGGATCCCGTTGTCGCCTCCGAAGTGTCGGGGGGTGACCCCGCAGTGCCAGAAGAGCGCCGCGTCGGACGCCTGGTCCAGGGCGGTGAGGTCCAAGAGCGTGGAGGAGCCGTGGATCTCCGACATCGAGTTCATCAGCAGCATGGTGACGGCTCCCGGGACGTCGCCCTCGCAGGAGACCGCGAAGCCGTCCTCGGATCCGAGGAGGCTGTAGGCCATGCAGGGGGCCATGTGGTACTCCTCCTGGAAGGTGGGCCAGCACTGCACGGCCAGCGCGTCGTAGCCCTCGTCTTTGATCAGTTGGCCGAGGGCCAGGTAGACCCGGGCGTTGCGGTCCATGCCCATGGATCCGGCGGTCACCTCGGTGGCCAGGTCGGTGGCCGTCCGGACCATCGATCGGGCCGATCGGGCGTCGATCCCTCGGGCCAAATCCACAACCTCGGAAATGGAGTGGGTGCCGATGGTGACGCCGAAGCGGTCCTTCAGGCAGTCGGGGTCGAAGTTCATGTTGTAGAAGCCCGGTGAGATGCCGCCGATCCACCCGATCCGCGCCGACGCCATGGTCTTGATGCCCTGCAGAGCCCGGATGGTCACCCGGAGGCGCCGGTCGGTGTCGGGCTCGTCGATGTGGCCGAAGAACCACTTATAGGGGATCTTCTTCTCGGACAGATGGCGGCGGATGATGGAGGCGTAGTGGCTGGCGGACACCAGGGAATGGAGTTGGATGGAGCCCTCCAAGACCGGCTCGGGAGTGGCCCAGATGCCGAGGCGGGGCGCCACCTCGGCCAGGGGCTCGAGGAGTTCGCCCGAGGCGCAGGCGGCGGTCTGCAACAGCAGAAAGTCGATCTGTTCGGCCTTTAGGCGCGCCGCCACCTCCAGGGCGGTGTCCATGTCGGGCACGCCGCTGTCGATGGCCACCAGGTCGAAGCCGAACTCGCCCGCCAGTGCCTCAAGGCCCCTGATCGCCCGGCCGTACTGGTCGTGCTCGTCGGCGTAATAGGTGCCGAACGCCACCCCCACGTATCCGATTATCACTCGCCTCTTATTCGTCACTTCAGTCCTGGGGAGTCGAGGGCGGTTTGAACT
>JAPPKR010000219.1 GCA_028819835.1 bacterium
TGCCGCCTCCGGGCTCGCCGCCCACGTAGATCCGCTCGATCGACAGTTCCCGGGCGTCGACGCCCAACACCTCTTTGGCCTGGTTGCCCAGGTACACCGCGAAGTTCGGAGTGGCGACCAGCCCGTTGGGGCTCAGGTCGGAAATGGTGTGGAGGAGCCACGTGGTCCCCGGCTCGGCGCCCGCCGGGATGCACGCCGCCCCCAGGGCTTCGAGGCCTTGGATGACCGGCACGCCGCCCACCCAGCAGCGGGACATGCCCAGAGCCTGCAGGACCCGGTCGGCGGGGCGGAAGCCGTGCGCCCACAGTGTCCGGCGGGTGATCTCGGCCCAGTTCGCCCGGTCGCGGGCGGTGAGGGCGACATAGGAGGGGCGTCCGGTCGTCCCCCCGGATGCCTGGAATTGAACGATGTCTTCCGGGTCGGCGGCGAGATGGTACCCCAACGGGGGTCTCGCCGCCAAGGACTTGCGGATTTCATCCTTCACCGTGAATGGGACCTCTGTCAGGTCCTCGACGCGCCTCACCGAGTCGGGCCCGAGGCCGGCGGCGCGCATCTTCTCCTGGTAGAAGGGGGATCTCGCCCAGAGGTATGCCCACTGTGCGGCCAGGCGCTCGCTCTGGATCGCCCGGATCTCGGCGGGCGCCAGGCCCTCGATGGCTGCGCCGAGTTCAACCATTGGCCATCGCCGGTGAGCGGTCTGCGAAGGCGGAGCCGAGCGCCACCACCGCGTCGGGGTCGAGCGCGTGATGAGCCGCCACCCTGTCCAGGCCTGCATCGCCCAGCCGGGACAGGCGTCCGGCTACATCGTCGGGAGTGCCGGCCACCGCCAGGAGGTCTACCAAGTCATCGGTGAGAACCGCGGCAGCCGCTTCCAAGCCGTCGGTCGCCTTTGCCTCCAGGATCTGAGCGCGGACCGACAGGAGGTCGTCTCGGGATATGTCCGTCCCGACCAGACGGGGCGAGACGTCGGGGATCTCCGCCAGGTAGTACGCCACCGACCTTCGCACCCGATCCCGGGCGTCGGCGGGATCGTCGGCCACCGCGGTGAGCACCAGGGCGCCCAAGGAGTAATCCTCCCTGGAGCGCCCGGCCTTGGCCAGCGCCGCGTCGATCAGGTCGGCGCGTGAGGCAATGAATGTCGGGGAGCACATCACCCCCAGCAGCGCTCCGTCGTAGTGGGCGGCCGACATCCGGAGCGACTGGGGGCCCATCGAACCCAGGTAGATCGGTGTGGGCGGCGGGGGAGAGGAGAGTCGCGCCCCGTTGTAGGCGGTGTCCCCCCTGAGGAGAGCGCGGGTGGCCGTGGCGGCGTCCCGCAGGCCGGTCACCTGGTTGGCCGGGATGGTTCCCAGCCGGGACGAGCCTCCATGCGCCACCCCGTATCCAAGCGCGAACCGGTCGCCGTATCGCTCGGTGAGAGATGACAGCTCCATCGCCACCGATGCCGGGTGGCGAATGAACGGGCTCAGGACGCCGAATCCGATCCTCACCGAGGAGGTGGCCTCGGCGGCTGCCGCGGCGATGGTGAAGACTCCCCGATGGAAGTGCTGCTCGGCTATCCAGATGGTCCCGAAACCGCCCCGTTCCGCCGCCCGGGCCACGGAGACGATGTCTTCCACCGTCCTGGCGTTGTCCAGGCCTACGTCGAAGCTCGGTACAGATCGGACCGTCATTGGGGCCACAACGATGCAACGTAGAGGAGCAGGGATATCGCGCCCAGCACCACCCATAGGAATCGGGTCCTGGCGCGGCGGCACTTGTAGCAGCCGAAGGGAACGGAGCAGTCGCAGCGTTGGGCGGTCATGGCCTGGTGATGCGGGTCTCACCCCCGATCATGACCCGCTTGATCCGATGACGCTCCTGGAGGATGCGGACATCGTCGAGCGGGTTGCCGTTGATGATCAGAAGGTCGGCGACCTTGCCTGCCTCGAGCGTCCCGAAGTCGTCGTCGATCCGGAAAAATTCGGCGTTGCCCCTGGTGGCGGTGACCAGGGCGTCCATGTTGGAGAGGCCGAGACGGGTCTGCACCTCCAGTTCGTAGGCCTCCTCACCGTGCGGATCGGCCGGGGTGCCCAGGAAGTCCGACCCGATGGCCCGCTTGACGCCGATCGACTGGGCGCGGGGGAGGGTGTCTGCGTAGGAGTCGAGCGCCATCTGGCAGCGTTCAACGTACACCGGGTTGAGATCCAGGTCATCGGCACGTTCGACCGCCCGCGACAGGTATCCGACGTTGGGATTCCAGGTGACCCCGTGGGTTGCCATCATCTCGAGGGTCTCGTCGTCGATCCAGTAACCGTGCTCGATCGAGTCGGCGCCCGCCTTGATGGCCCGCTGCATCCCGACGCACGACTCCCCAATGAGGGTGTTGCTGTGGCAGGAGAGGAGGGCCCCCACGTTGTGGGCGACATGCGCCGCCGCCTCGATCTCGGCGCCGGTCCACGCCGATTCGGCGCGGATGAACGACGGGTCTATACCGCCGGTGACGCCCATCTTGATGTCGGTGGCGCCGCCGCGGATCTGCTCCCGAGCCGCCTTGGCCACCTCGCCCACGCCGTCGGCCAGTCGGACGAACCCGGGAGGCTCGGGACCCTGCATCCACTCCAGGCGGATGAACGGCAGGTCCGGTATTCCCCCGGTCTCGGCGATGAACCGCCCCACCGCCCGCATGCGGGGGCCGTTGACCTTGCCTTCCTCTATCGCCTTCTTCACCTGGAGGCTGTTGTCGCTCCCGCAGTCCCGGATGAGGGTGAAACCGGCGCCGAGGATCTCCTGGACCTCGATCGCCGACCGGATCGCATGGAGCATGGGGGATTCCATGGCCCATGAAAGGAAGTCGTAACCCGGGATGCCGAACAGGTGGAGGTGGGAGTCGATCAGGCCGGGCAGCACATGGGCCCCGGCCGCGTCGATCACCTCGGCGCCCAGTGGGACCTCCACACCGGCGCCGATGGCGGTGATGCGGTCGTCCTCGATGACCAGACTTGCCGGGCCGTATGGCTCGGCCCCTGTCCCGTCGAAGATCGAGGCGTTGGTGATTGCTGTGGTGCCCATGCGCTTCTCCTCTAGCCCTGCGGCGCCAGTTCCTCGATGCCGCGTTCGATGTCGCCGATGGCGGTGATGATCGGGTG
>JAPPKR010000229.1 GCA_028819835.1 bacterium
TCCCGCTGCTCCCATCCGCTGCCCGCCGCCGGCGGTTCCGTGCTCACCACCTGCGCGGAGGATCCGCCGACCCCCCGGGGCCAGCGGGAGGTGTGGAAGGCGGAGGCGGCGATGGCGGTGCAGAAGGAAACCGCGAACATCTCCACCGCCAGCCCCACCCATCCTGTCACCGCAGGCCGGACGACGATCGTCAACCCGATCGCCACCGACCCGTACAGGCCCATGGTGAACGTCCGGGCGAGGGCGACGCCGTCCGTCATCAGCGGGCTCCTGGCGCCACCCGGCCTCGTCTCCGACGCCGCCGGCCGGGCCAGGGAATGGCGCCCGACGGCGGGAGGAGAGGCGGTTGGGGAACGCAGAGCCTGGAGCAGGGCGAAGGCGCCCGCCAGCAGGGCGAGGACACCGAAGAACCTCCCGCTTCCCCACAGCGGGCCATCGTCTCTCAAATAGACGATCGCGCCGGTAGCCCACATCGCCAGGATCGCCGACTTGAATCCCCGGCTGATCTCGACTTCGGAGTTGATCAGGATGTTGGAAGCGATGATGGCGCAGGTCCCGAGCACCAGGTAGTCGACCCGGGAGATGTCGACTTCCCAGAACAGGGCCAGCCACAGCACGCCGAACAGCGGTTCGCCGTATCCGATGGCGTTGATCCCCAGAGCATGGGTGATCTGGTTGGCGTGACGCCACAGGAGCGAACTTCCCACTCTCAGCGTGCCGCCCATGATCAGGGCTCCCAGTATCACGTCCATCCGGATCGGCTCGGACGCCGCCAGGCTGAACCCCGCCTTGATCGGCGCGGTGAAGGCATTGGAGACACACACCACCACCGTCATGAAGAACAACTCCATGTTTCTCGACCCTCCGGCGAGGTTCAGCGTCCTGGACTTGGCGGCCAGGTCCGCCGCCCAGGAGAAGGAGAAGATGTTGAGAGTGATGAGCACTCCGCTGAACACGGCGAAGACGAACCCGACCCAGGATGAGTCCGATGTCCAGTCAAACCCGGTTTGCTTGCTTGCCTGTGCCAGGACGACGAAGGCCAGGCCGACCAGGCTGAGGACCATGAGCAGGACCAGCGACGGGGTGATCCTCTTGTAGCGGCTGGGCCGCGCCCGCTTGCCGCTGAAGATCCGGCGGAGAAGGAACACGAATATTATCGGCCAGCTTCCCCACAGGATGGTGGCCACGGAAGGGTCGACGAACCTGGTGCTCCAGGCGAAGAACGTGAACTCGAACGTGCCCACCAGGACGAAGAGAATCGGCCAACTCGCCAGGTTCTTCCTGATGAGCGCCCGGATGTCCCGGTCCCGCAACTGCGCGCGGTAGCGGCCCGCCAGGAAAGCCAGTGACCCCGCGGATGTGCCGACCGACAGGAAGGCGCCGAACAACAGCGGGCTCTCCGGCGCTCCCACCATCACCACGACCAGGGGCAGCACCGAGATGCCTACCACGGAGACCAGCGTGTAGATTGCCGCGGTCCGGTTGCGTTCCGTCTGGGCGGAGACCAGGGTCATTTCGGGCACGATAGCGGTTGGGGAGTCAGCCGTCGGGTTAACCGGAGATACGATCCGAGTCAGGCGCCCGGGGGTGGTTTGTCTCGTTTGCTCAGGGGCCCAGGACGCAGAACTCGTTGTCCTCGGGGTCGGTCATCACCACCCACCTTCCCACCGGCTCGTCGAAGCGTTCTATCTCGGTGGCGCCTCTCGCCACCAGGGCCGCGATCTTTGCTTCGCGGTCGCGGTCCTGGTGGTCCTGGGGCAGGGATGGATCCACCATGTCTATGTCCAGGTGCCACCGGTTCTTGACGGCCTTTCCTTCCGGCACTTTCTGGAACAGGATCCGGGGGCCGATCCCTTGGGGGTCGACAACCGCCCCGTATCGCTCCCGTTCCTCGGTCGACAGGTTCAAAGCGTCCGCGAATGCCTCCCAGGTCTCGAAGCCCTCAGGCGGGGGCTGTAGAACATACCCGAGGGCGAAGGCCCAGAACTCGGCCAGAAGGTTGGGATCATATGCGTCCACGGTGACCGCCTTTATGCGGGTGGGGTGAGGATGAGAGATTGGGTTCATGTTTCCTCCGGGGTTCAGTCGCCTTCCAACGCCTCGGCGGCTCTCTGCAGGGCGGCGCGGCAGGGTTCGACCACCGGGAGGCCGAGGTCTACCGAGAGCCGGTCCGCCATCTTGGTCATACCCGCGCATCCCAGCACCAGCACCTCGGCGCCCGCTTCCTGCAACCGGGCGCCGGCGGACAGCACATCCTGGTAGGCCTCCTCGCTCTCCAGGTCCAGCACCCCCCGGCCGCAGGCGACCTCCCCGACTATGTCGTCCAGGGCTCCGAGCTTCTCCCAGTAGACGGTGTGGCGGGGAATAGCCCCTTCCATTCCGGCGACGATCCCGATCGACGGTGAGATGTCGCGGGCAACCCGGATCGAGGACTCGGCGATCCCGAACACCGGCGCGTCGAACTCCTCGCGGGCGACGGCCAGCCCCGGATCGGAAAAGCACCCCACCACGTAGGCGTCCGCCGGGTGCCGTCTCAGCCTTTCGAGCATCGGGGCGACCGCGTCCACCACGTCCTGGTCGGAGGAGATCGCCGGCGGTCCCCCGTGACTGGTGAGCACCTCCACGTCCAGTCCGAATCCGGGCGTGTCCAAAGCAGCCTGAGCGAGTAGTCGGGTGATGTACTCGGTGCTGTTGGGGTTGATCATCACCACCCTGGCGCTGGTTTCGGTCGCGTCGGTCATGCATGCTCCTTCGATAGCCGGTCGATCAGTTCCCAGAGGCGATGGACGTGGCGGGCGGCGGTGTTGGTCTGGCCGATCGAGACCCTGATGAAGGGCAGGTTGTCCAGAACCGAGGCGGTGACGTACGCCCAGCCGGAGGCGTTGATCCCCTCCGCCAGCCGGGAGGTCTCCTCGTCGCTCTCGGAGTGGCGGAACGAGACCAAGGAGAAGGTGGTCGGCGCCACCATCTCGAGGCTCGGATGGGCTTCGATTCGTTCGGTCAGCCACCGCGCCAGGCGAACGTCCTCCCGGACTTTCGCCCTGATCCCCTCGGCGCCGTAGGAGCGGAGCACGAACCACAGCTTCAGGGCCCGAAAGCGCCTCCCCAGCGGCACCT
>JAPPKR010000049.1 GCA_028819835.1 bacterium
GGAGGCGGATCATCCGGGCCCGATCGCGGGTCTCCTCCATGGGCGTGAAGTCGTCCACCGCCCACTGGCGCTTCCCCATGAACCTCCGGGCCGCCCGTCCGACGGCCGCCGGCTTTGGAGTGTCCATCTCCCCGACGGCCCGGCGGCGGAAGGTCACCGGCTGGCTCATCGGCGGTCCCTGCGGCCGTTGGCGATCGCCGAGGCGATATGGACCACCTGCATGGGGTTCTCACGCCGTCGGAGGCCCCCCTCCAGGTGGATCAGACAAGCCGCATCCCCTCCCACCAGCATCTCCACACCGGCTTCTTCCAACCGGTCCAGCTTGGTGTTCATTATCTCGGTGGAGACCTCGGGCATCTCCAGGGCGAACAGGCCGCCGAATCCACAGCACTCCTCGGCGCCCTCGATCTCGACCCGTTCCACCCCCCGCACCGATTCCAGGAGCGACTCTCCCTCCCGTCGCAGGCCCAGGCCGCGCAGGGCGTGGCATGAGGGGTGATAGAAGGCCCGGCGGGCGGGGGACCGGTCTTGGGTCTCGGCGTCGACTGTCGCGGCCCGTTCCCGCTGTTCGGTGACGTAGGAGGTGAACTCCCGGATCCGCGCCGCCACCCGTTCGGCCATGGCGGCCTTCTCCGGGTCTCCGGACGCCAGCCGCGGGGCGTGATGGATGAGAAAGTCCGCACAGGACCCCGACGGGATCACTATGGCGCCGTCGGTCCGGTCCAGCACCTCCAGGTTGTGCAGCAACACCTCCGTCGACTCCCGGTGGTGGCCCGCGTTGTAGGCGGGCTGTCCGCAGCAGGTCTGGTCGGCTGGAAACTCCACCTCCGCCCCGTTCCGCTCCAGTTCCTCCACCACATCCCGTCCTACCTGGGGAAACACCGCGTCGATGATGCAGGTCACGAACAACTGGACCGTCTCGGACATGGATTGAGACATTACTACGAATAGGCGCGTGGACTTGCCAGACTGTAGGGCGTGATGTCCGACGAAAGCCTGCCTGTCGACCGGTCCTACCGGGGTCCGGTTCGAGGGGTGATTCTCGACTGGAGCGGGACCGTGGTGGACGCCTATGTGCTGGCCCCGGCCCGGGTGTTCGTGGAGGTGTTCAGGAGGAGGGGGGTGGAGATCACCATGTCGGAGGCCCGAGGCCCGATGGGCTTGACCAAGGACCTTCACATCCGGCGCCTGCTCGAGATGCCCGCCATCTCAGAACGCTGGCGGGCCGTCCATGGGAGGGCTCCCGACCAGGCCGACGCGCGGGGGATGTTCGAGGATTTCGTCCCCCTCACGATCGAGTGTCTTCCCGAGCATGCGGAGTTGCTGCCGGGGGTGGTGGAGATGGCCGCCGGGCTGCAGAGCGAGTACGGCGTCAAAATCGGCGTGACCACCGGGTTCGTCCGCTCGATGGTGGATGTCCTATTGGTGCGGGCCCGCGAACAGGGGTTTCACCCCGACTGCACGGTGGCCGGGGACGAGGTGGCCCACGGCGCCCGGCCCAGGCCTTTCATGCTCTACCGCAACCTCGATCTCCTGGATGTCCATCCCATCCAGGCGGTGGTGAAGGTGGACGACACCACCTCGGGAGTCGAGGAGGGGCTGGAGGCCGGGTGTTGGTCGGTCGGGATCGCCCGGTACGGCAACTACATGAACGCTCACAGCTTGTCAGAGGCCCGGTCCTGGTCACCCGAGGAAGTGTCCGAACGCCTGGCCGCGGCCCGGGCGATCCTGTGGGAGGCGGGGGCCCATTATGTGATCGACGAGCCGTTGGAGTTGCTGGGGGTGGTGGATGATGTCAACCTCCGGCTGGGAAGGGGAGAGCGGCCCTAGCCGCGGCGGCGTCGTCCTCCCGGGGGGAGGGGGTAGGTCGCGTGGCCCCTCGTGGGTTGTTACTATTCTTGGGCAGACATGTTTGGAGCCAAGCCCCGGAACCCCATTCGAGTGTTGCTCTGGGCGGTTCTGGTGCTTGCTATGTTGGGGGCGGCCTGCGGAGGGGACGATGAAGCGGAGCCCGATGGCGGTGAAACCGTCGCGGAGGGAGAGACCACCGCGGCGGAAGCGGAGTCGGGAACTCAGGGGACCGCGGCCGGCGCCGACGGCACCCAGCCGGACGTGGCGACCACCTCCACCCTTCCGCCGCCGACCACCACTACCACCACCCTCCCAGCCGGACGCCGCCTGGGAGTGGTGCTGCTCGCCCCCGGCGAGGCGGACAACAGCTTGAACTTCAGGGAGGGACCCGGAACCGACAATCCCATCGTGGGCGAACTCCTCCCGGCCCAGGCGGGACTGGCCCCCACCGGCGCCCTGGAAGTGGTGAACGGCCGGGTTTGGCACGAACTCATCACCGAGAACACCTGGGGATGGGCCTACGGCTACTACCTCACCGAGATCTGGTCGCCCGAGGAGGTCGAGGCCGAGTGGGAGTGGAAGGCGGCTCTGGACAACTTCGCCAACGCCCTGGTGCTGGGCAACGGCCTGGCCGACACGGTGTCCTGGAGAGGCCTCTTCGTCATCTACCACGACCAGAACCTGCGCCGCTGGGAGCCCGAAGAGCTTTCCGGCCTGGGGGACGACGACACCGAACTGCGGTGGTCCAACACCGGGTCCGCCTCCGATGAGGCGGGAGCGACCGTCGCCACCTGGAAGCAGGTGATCGCAGATCCCTTCCTGGCCGACTATCTTGATGAGGACGTGGTGATCGAGGTGGGAGGCCTCACGCTGGGAGCCAACGCGGTCCTCCCGGGATCAGCCATCTCCTCGGCGTTCGCCAACTTCCCTTGGGTCGCCATCCATGATCCCGGGGACAATGAGGAGTTCCAGGGACTCGACTGGTCCACCTGGCTGGTGTTCCTGGAGATGGAGCAGGGCCAGCCCCGGGTGGTGGGACTCCAACCCCAGGTCGCATACCCCTGAGCCGGCGGGCGGACTGCCGCTCGAGACCTGACCAAGGCGAATAACCCGGCGGCCCGCGGCCGCTGAAAGAGCGGTTATTAGTGGCTGACCATCCAGTTGATGCCGTACTTGTCGGTGCAGGCGCCGAAGTAGGCGCCCCAGAACGTGTCGCCCAGCGGCATGGT
>JAPPKR010000135.1 GCA_028819835.1 bacterium
GCGTCCTGGGCCTCTTGGTCACCAACCCCCAACTCCCCGACTCGTTGAGCCTGTCAGTGTCGGAGTTGTGCAGCGAGTTGGCCGCTATCGGGCCGGGACCAGACACCGAGGCCACCGCCCGGACCCGGAGCCAGGCCGAGTACCTGCGCCAGTTGGTCGGGATCGATTGGCCCGGCGGCGCCGAAGGCCACGCTCTGCTGGGGAAGATCGACGATGGGTGCCGACAACTCCACGACCTGGTGACGAAGACCTACTTCGACTACCCGGTCCTCGCGCCTGACCACGGGAGGGTCGGCGGGCACGACCAGTGACCGCACCCGCCGACGGCGCTCAGGATTCGTCGCGCTACCGCATCGAACACGTCACCCGCTTCGTGTACACCGAGCCGGTACGCCGATGCACCATGTCACTCTGCCTCCAACCCCTCCAGGTTCCCGGCCAGAGGCTTGCGGACTTTTCCGTCAAGACCACACCTCCCGCCAGGTTGACGACCGAGACCGACCCGTTCGGCAACACCCGGCACATCCTGACCCTCCACCAAGATCACGACTCCTTGGAGGTCGTCTCGACCTCCGAAGTAGAGATGGAACCGCCGCCCGCCCTACCGGAACGCCTGGGAATGAGCACTTGGGACGAGGTCCGGGCTGGGGGCGCCGATCCGAAGTGGTGGGACTTCACCAGCGCAAGCCCGGTGGCCCGCCCCTCCCCTGCCCTCACTGAATTCGTCACGGGGCTGGGAGTCGAACCGGAAGGCGATCCTCTGGCCGACCTGATGGCGCTGTCGGAGGCGCTCAACGACGCTTTCGAGTACCTGCCGGGCGCCACATCGGTGGACTCCACGATCGACGAATTCCTCGCCTCGGGGAAGGGCGTGTGCCAGGACTACGCACACCTCATGGTCGCCATCGCCCGCTCCTGGGGCGTTCCGACCCGCTACGTGTCGGGATACCTGTACGTCACCGACCTCGGATCGGGACAGTCCGGATCAGCCTTCGGCGCCGCAACCCACGCCTGGGCCGAGACCCGCCTACCCCACCTGGGATGGATCGGCCTAGACCCCACCAACCGGTCCCTCGCCGACCAAAAATACGTGCGGATAGCAGTAGGACGCGACTACCGAGACGTCCCCCCAACCCGAGGAGTGATCGAGGGAGGAGGCGAATCCCAACTGGAGGTAGACGTCCGGATGGCCCTCCTCTAGCGAATTCGGAACTGCGGGATTCCTGTCTCTCCAGGAAGGCCAAATGAAGAGGGCCAGGCCAATCTGAACACTCCACCACCTGATAGTTGGATGACCTCTCCTGTAAATCGACGGAGACCCCCCTGGACCCGCTATTTCCCAGGGACCACTACCTCGAAGCAGACAGTTCTGGAGGTGGATTGGTGGCGCCGAGGGAGTTGCGGCCCCAGCAGATCACTTCCCCGGTGGCATCCAATCCACAGGTGGAGCTTCCTCCGGTGGCGATGGCTTTGAGCGCCACGGCTGATGGCGGTGATGCTTCGCCAACATGGTTACTACCCCAGCATTCGACCGTTCCTTCCTGCCCCAGTGCGCAGGAGTGACCCCCTCCCGCGCTGACGGATAAGAACGGACCTTCCGGTGGATTCGCTTGTCCGTCAGTGCCTTCGCCCCAGCACACGACCGCGCCGTCCGTTCGGATGGCGCATAGATGCGTGTCGCCGCTGGAGAGACTTGTGAAGTGGCCTTCCTCGGACGTTGTCTGGCCGGAAAGGCTCCCCCAGCATTGGATGGAACCGTCGGAGCGTATCCCGCAGGTATAGGAATTCCCCGCCGAGACCTGGGTGAAGACGCCTGCCGGCGGCGATGCTTCTCCTTCGTAGTCTGAGCCCCAGCAGACCACGGCTCCTTCGGGTTGCAAAGCGCAAGAGTGGCCGAAACCGGCCGTGATAGCTGTAAATGTTCCAGAGGGAGGGGAGGCCGCACCGTCATAGTCATCACCCCAGCACCGGGCGGAGCCACCGGTGTCGATTCCACAGGAGTGAAAACTCCCCGCCTCCACACTCGTGAACAAGACCGCAGGCGGTGAAGTCTGTCCGAGGTCGTTGTTTCCCCAACAGATCGCCATTCCCCCGGTATCCAGCCCACACGCATGATGGTCGCCCATGGTGATTTGCTCAAGCCGCAGGCTTTGCGGCGCCACGGAACCATCGGTAAAACCGGTCTGGCCTGAAGGGGTCCAAGCCGGCGAATCGGCGCCGTCGAACAGACGGACCGGATCGCTGCCGCCGACGCTCATTGTCAAGATGCCCCAACTCTGCGCCTCGGCGTAGATGTTCCACTCCTCATAAGGGTTTTCGAAGAAGTAGGTGCTTCCGAAGACTATGGACTGACCGTCAGGAGACCAACTGGCATCCCAGCCGCCGAAGTCTGTCAACTGCTTGACATTGGCGCCATCGCGATCCATGACGAACACCTCGCCGCCTTTGCCAAACAGAATCCTCCTTCCATCAGGAGACCAGCGGGGATTGGATCCTCCCTGCGCGGTAAGTTGCTTGACGCCGGCACCGTCCGGATTCATCACGTGTACCTGGGAATCCCTCTCGAAGGCAATCAAAAGGCCGTCCGGCGACCAGGCGGGATTAGAGCCGCCGCTGTGAGTGAGTCTCTGGATGTCGGTTCCATCGGCGTCCATTACGTACAGGTTGGCGGATGCGTCGATGCCGCCTCGCCACTTGCTGGTGAAATGGACACCCACTCGTGAGAACAGGATCCGGCTTCCGTCCGGCGACCAGGCCGGACGGTGCCCGCCGCCATCGGTGAGTTGGAGGGTGTTTCGACCGTCTGCATCCATGACGAACACCTCGCTCTGACCGGTTCTATCGCTGCTGAACAGGATCTTGGTTCCGTTTGGAGACCACTTCGGGTCAGCGTCCTTCCAGGCAAGATTGAAGTCACCCACGAAATCGTCGCCTGGGAAGGAGTTGTCGGGCGTGAGTCTGACCGCCTCTGATCCGTCCGGTTTGGCGACGTAGATGGCGCCGTAACTGACATAGGCCAAACGCTGCGGTATCGATATGACGGGTGTCGGGTCGCCGGGTCCGTCGTTTCCTACAGACGCCCCATACCCATTCGGAGACCAGGAAGGTCCGCTTTCGGATCGACGGTTGGTCCCGGTCAGATTGACGGCCCCGGTTCCGTCCGCATTCACGATCCATATGTCGTCATTGCCGTCTCGGTCACTCGTGAATGCGATCCGGGAACCGTCGGGCGACCAAGCCGGTTCGCTGTCCGAGGCCGGATGGTCGGTGAGGTTGCGCCAATTCTTCCCCTCCGCGTCCATCAACCAGATGTCGTCGTCGGAGGATCTCGGTTCGTCCTGGTTGTGGACGAATGCGATCTGGGTACCGTCGGGTGACCATGCGGGTTGGATCTCGTCGTCGTCGTTGTCGTGAAGGTTGCGAGCGTCTGTCCCGTCCGGGTTCATTACCCAGATGTCGAAGTCGCCTCCATCCCGGTTGCTGGCGAAGGCGATCCGGGAGCCGTCGGGCGACCACGCCGGGTTCATGTCCCAGGAGGGATGGTTGGTCAGATTCCGCGGGTTGGTTCCATCGCTGTTCATCACCCAGATCTCCAGGTTGCCTGAGCCGCTTCTGACAAAGGCGATCCGGGAACCGTCGGGCGACCATGCCGGCTGGTATTCATTGGAGTCGCTATCGGTGAGGTTGCGCCAATTGGTGGAGTCAGCGTCCATGACCCAGATGTCGTTGTCCTCCTCCGGAGACAGTTTGTGCACGAATGCGAGGCGTTCGCCGTCAGGCGACCACACCGGTTGCCATCCACTGTGAGCCATACGACATCGCCTCCCTTCCGGAGAGGGCTGGGCGACCCAGAGGTCACGGCGGTCTATCAGGTCGACTCTGGTGTCATCGACTTGGTCGCCGTCGGCGTCGATGTCAACACCGGTCTCATAAACGATCAGCCCTGCGTCAGGAGACACTTCGCTACAGGACTGGAAGATTTCGCCAAGTCGCTGTATCGCCTGGAGGGGCTGGATTCTTCCGAATCCGTACTCTTTGGTCCAACCTCCGGGATCGTCGGGATTGTAAGCGGTTTCGTACAGCGCTCTCCTGATCTCTGCCACCGATGCCTTCGGGTAGCGGGCCTTCATGTGTGCAACAACGGCACTCACCATGGGCGCGGCCATCGAAGTGCCGAATGCCGAGTCGGTGCATCCTTGGGGAGGACTGGACGGTCCCGAGCAACTGTTTGGAACAGTGGACAGAATGTCGTGCTCTCTCAATTCTTCGTCTCCGGTGAACCCGTCACTGGTGTAATCGGAGCGAGCCAAGGGGCGGACCTCATTTCCGAATCTGCCGAGGCCCGATCCCCCGGGGGCCGCAATACCCACATGTTCACTAGCCGTACTGAAGTGGGCATGGCTGTCATTGACGTCGGTCGCAGCCACCGTGATGACCCCCGGATAAATGGCAGGGGCGGCGACTTGATCCTCATGGGTGCAGTAAGTATCCAAGTAATCGGGATTCCCACAGTTGCCCGCCGCGGCCACCACCACGATGTCCTGCATCATCGCAACCCGGATTACCGCTTCAAACGGGTCCTGGTCACCCCCGGTCCCCTCCGTTCCCACCCGCCACACCAGTGACAGGTTGATGACATCTGCTCCGGTCCTGATTGCCCTTTCTATAGCCGGTGTCATCGACCTGATGTCCGTGCAATCGGTACCTCCCCACACCCTGATGGGCAGTACTCTGGCCTCTGGCGCCAAACCGGCGCCGTCGAAGCCGTTGCCGGCATCAGCTGAGATGATTCCCGCCACGTGAGTTCCGTGGCCGTTCTCATCCGATGTGTGACATTGATGATCACCCAAACTCCCGCCAACGACGCTGTGTGACAGATCGCGGTGCTCGGCGTCTACGCCCGAGTCGATCACGGCCACCGTCACCTCCGCTCCGTCCGGCCAGCCCTGCCACAACCGGCTGGCCTGCAATCTGGTCAGATGCCACTGCCTGCCGGATTCCGGGTCGCTGCTCTCAGTACCAGCCTGGGCCGGCCACACCTCCAAGACTGGAACTCCCACCGCGTGGACCTCGGGATCGGAAGAAAGAACCCGGCGGACTTCATCAATGGTCCTTCCATCCAAGGGGACGTACTCCACCTTTAGGCATCCATCGGTGATCCGAACCACCTCCGCTACATCTTCCAAAGATCCGACCGGCAAGTGTACGGGGCAAGGAACACCAAACACGAGTGTGTCAACCGCTTCAGCCAAACGCGGCAAATCGATGTCGGACAACGTCGGAGTGGTGAATGGATCGAATGGAGGGACCTCGGGCGGGGAATCCCGGGGCTCGGTAAGAGACTCCTGGGGCTTAGTGAGAGACTCCTGGGGCTCGGCGGCAGGGGGTTCTACAACACTTGGGACCGTGTCGTCTGGGTCTGTATCGCCGCACACCACCCACAAGACTCCCACTGCCAGGATAGCGGCCACGGCCAGAACCCAGCGCACAGGGGTGTTCATCAGCGCCTACCCCCCAGGGAGTCGGTCAAGCACACAAGATGTCGCCAGGGGCCCCGTCGGTGTCGATCGTCTACCCTCCAGCTACGGCCGGGAATCCACATATCTCCAAGGCTTCCCGCGCCGCAACAGACGGCAGTTCGGCACTGCCGGTCATCATCCGTCCGTTGTAGTGCGTTTGAAGGCAGGACCGTTGGCCCGGTGTTATACCGCCGCCTTCGACAAGTTCCGCCAAGTAGGCGAAGGATGACACTTGGCTTGGAGAATCTCCTATCGGGACGCGAACTGTCTCTTCGTTCCCCCATACGTCGGAAATCGTGTATTCGTCATATCCCCCGCCGCAGGCGGACAGAGCCAGCAGCATCGCCGTTGCGACCGTCCATGTAAGCCAATGACTGTTCGCAAGCCGTCGCGACCTTGGGACGGTGGTTAGGTCTCTCCCCGATCCTGGCGAGGATTTCGTCCGGTTCTCTCTGGCAGCACCACCCCAACCGACGGCTGCCAACGGCCCCTTATAGAGTGGGAAAGGAGGTGGCATCCTTCAATCCATCTACATCTCGGATCACCACTGTACCGGGATCTTCGGCCTGTACAGCAGTCATGAAACTGTTCAAACGCATCCGGATGGTGTGGCTCTTCTTGGGCATGAAAGCGCCTTCGATCCAGGTGTGGGGACCAACCATGGCATAGGTCATGTCATCGCCTTCAACCTCACCGAAGTGCAAGGCAATCTGTTGTTGCGCTCCGACAATGACTCCGGCCTGCGCCACCATAGGACCACTCTCATTGACAATCTTCCAGCCGGCGCGGGCGACCCGTTCCTCAAATAGCGCTCTCAATCTCTCTTGAGGTAGTTTGGTTCTGAACACACGGGGGGCCATACCCTTTTTGATCCCCCTCCGGTATGCATATACAAGTGCTATGAGAAGTACCAGTATCAAGAATTCCATATTCGCTTCCTTTCAGGTTGTCGATGCTGCCGTAACGGTGTGACCTTGACTATTGGAGGACGTCGTTAGTCGGTCCACGAAATAGCCCTCCTTATTTCCTCTGCACAATCCGGTTCCTCGTTGTAGGCAGCCGCAAATCGTTGCGCCCGTTCTACGTTGGGTTTGTACTGATAGTCATGGTGTACGTCCTTTTTTGTGACCTCTTCTGCCAGGGACCAGCCCTCTGCAAAGAGTCGAACTCTCTCGGGACTGGGAGACAGGTAATCCCCGCAGGTGTCACAGGAGCATTCCGGTTCGCTCCAGTTGGTGGTGCATGCGGAACGCCACATCTCCGCCAGTGCCATCTTGGCCCGTTTATCCAATGTTGGAGTGCGGTCCTTTCCGATAGTCTTTGAATACCACATCCAGACCAAAGCGACTCCTACAGCTATGAGAAAGACAATGGTTCTAGGAGACACGAGAGTCCCCGAACGTCGTTGGCGAGGGAGTCATTGCTGAGTACATTGGTCACTCCTTAAGTAGAGAAGGCAGTAGCAATAGCACCAAGGGGCCTGCGTGCGAGACCAACATCGCTCAGGCGGCCGAACACCCAAACCCGTGGCCAGGGCCGCCCCGCCGCATTCTTTACATGCATCAACCGCCAAGGTTCCCCCCGGCAGAGTCTGCGGCTGTCCGGTGCGCCAGGCCCCGATCGGGAACGGCAGGGGTACACGACAGAGCCATCAGCGGAGCCAGTTGGATGACCATTGGTACTGACCGATCGGCGAGGAGGCTTCTCCGACGTAGATGATGACGCCGCGGCCTCGGGTGCTTGGGATGTTGATGTAGCAACTGCTGGTTACAGTGGAGCCTCCGTTGGCCCCGATAGTGGTCTCGAAGCTGTGCCAGTAGCCGGCCGGGTGGTTGTTAAAGCCGTCGTGTGCGCAATACACCCGGTAGGTTCCCTGGGGGAAGTTCCTCAACTGGATATCCAGCCAGCGGCAGTCGGTGGCCCCGGCGGCGCATGGGATGCTGCCGGGCCGGGGAGCGGTGGTTGGGCCTGGCCCGCCTCGGTTGAGGAGCACGAAGTTCGTCTCGGGAGCGAGTTTGTTGGAGTCGATCCATTGGCCGCGGTGGTTGATGGACAGGTGGACTCCGGCACCCAGGAGGGCGGAGAAGGTGATGTAGCAGGGCTTGGTGAGGGTGGCTCGGCCGCCGGCGCCGACTTCCACAGTGAACTCCTTCCACCATCCGCCGGCCGATATGGTGCCGTTGGCCCACCGGAACCCTTCGTGGATGCACCTTCCTGTGTAGGTACCCGGCGAGAAGCCCTCCACGGTGACTTTCAACCAGCGACAGGACGAATCGTTGGCCGCGCAGGGAGCGTCGTTCACCTCTGGGCCACCGGTGGGACCCGGGTCGCCCTTGGTCGTTGTGACAGTGGGGTCCGTCACCACGGTTACTGTTGCGCTTCCCCACGGGCCCCAGCCCGCTCCATTACGGGCTCGCACCCTCACCGTGTGTTCCCCGGGTGGCTGGTCGGCCCATGTGTAGCTGGTGATGGCAGCGGCGACTGCGCCCAAGCCGCCTACCTGCCAGCGATCGATCGGCGAACCGTTGTCGACCGCCGACCAACTCGCCTCGATCCGGTTTCCTCTGGCCACGGCACGAACGTCGGGCGCCTCTGGAGGGATGGCCACTCCTCTGGGGGTGCCGGTCACCCCAACCGAGGGCTCACTTTCACCATTGGCATTCCGAGCCCGAACCCAAACCGTCACCGGCACTCCGTTCTGGAGAGGCCCGAGACGGTACGAAAACACACCCGACCCGACCAACGAAGAGCGCTCTGTGCCACCGTCGGCGAATGTGACAACATAGCCGGTGATCGGCGAACCCCCGTCATCGGAAGGAGGAGACCAGCCGACAATCAATTCACCATCACCCTCATCGACCCGCACATTGACAGGCGGGCCGGGAAAAGTCGCCCCCGCCATGGGAGTGGCGGTTACCGGGGTTGAACGTGGACCCTCACCGTTGTCGTTGCTAGCCCGCACCCACACCCTCACCGGCACCCCGTTAGAGAGATTCCCGATACGGTACGAACCAACACTCGATCCGACCGCGAAAGAGCTTTCTCCAGCGCCGTCGTCGACGGTGACAACATAACCGGTGATCGGCAACCCCCCGTCATCGGAAGGAGGAGACCACCTGACAACCAATTCCCCATCACCCTCATCGACCCCCACATTGACAGGCGGGCCCGGAACCGTGGCCCCTGCCATGGGAGTGCCGGTTACCGGGGCCGAAGACGGACCTTCACCGTTGTTGTTGCGAGCCCTCACCCAAACCGTTACCGGCACTCCGTTGGGGCGACCCTCGATCCGGTACGAAAGATCACTCGGACCCAACGTCACACGCACACGGGCTGCAGAGCCGACGGTGAACCAAAGGTTGTACCCGGTGATCGGCAATCCCCCGTCATCGGAAGGAGGAGACCAGCTAACAGTCAGTTCGCCATCACCCTCGACGACTCGAACGTTGATGGGCGCACCAGGCACGGTCGTGGTAACGCCTGGCGTGGCCGTTACAACCGCGGGCTGGCTCGAGCCAACGCTGTTGTCGGCGGTCACTCTGATCGTGTAGGTGACGCCATTGGTGAGGCCGGTGATAATCGCCCTGGTGTCACTGACGGTCCTCGTGTCCGGAGGACCCCGTCCGTCGTCGACTGAGACGGTGTAACCGGTCAACCACACCCATCCACGATTACTGAGGGGGGGTTCCCACCTGACGGTGACTTGCCGATCCCCCGTGGCTACCGACACTATTCGTGGCGGGTTGGAAACCGAGTCGTCCTGCCCAGGTCCCCCACCCGGACACTGCTGTCCGTTCGGTAGCGTCGGACCCGGAGGCCATCCCGCCTGGGCCCTTTGAGAACAGGCAATGTGAGTGGTGTCCAGGTTGTCTGTGCCGCGGTAGGACATCAGAGAATCGTCGTCGGGGTCGTAAACCCTCTCGTTGTGGTATTCACCTAAAGGCGTAGCGGAACCCACCCTCTGGTGCGGGTGATGGAACGCGAATCTGCTGTGCCCTATCTCGTGGGCGACCAAGTCAAGATACCGGACTTCGCTCCAGAAGTGGTGGGCCATTGGCTGTACGGCTGGGCCAACTCCGAGCCAGGCGAACCCCGCGATGACGCTAGGCCTTACGTCAACCAACATGACCAATTGGGAATGTCCCTCCTGTTCCATGGCGGCGGAGGAACAAGGATCCCGGTGATCTGGGTGCCTCCACAAGTTGTAAAGAGTGATCCCGTCCCAATCGAGATCCGGGGATACGATCCCACCGGTCACAAAATGCAGGTCCACCTCTCCTGAGGACTGCTCCCGGTAGAAGGGAGCGACCCTCTGATTGAGCTGATCGGTGGCGCTCCGCAGGTGAGCAATCCTATACCTACCGTCTCTGGCGCATATATACACGGGTAGTTCGATCCGACCGGTGGTGACAACATTCGCTAGATTGGCCTCCTCCTCGGGAACGGGGAGCACATAATCGATGAATGGTCCGGGTGGATCGGGTGGCAAACCCCGACCGGCGAGGTTGTGCCACAGCCCTATGACGTATACCGCCATTTGGGATCGCGCCACCGGCAGACTCGACCTCCCGTGTTCAATACTCGGTATCACCCTCAGCGAGTGCAGGCACTCGACGGCCTCATCCAGTTCCGAGCCGCGGTCGGGACAACTCAATCCGGCCTTCTCGTAGGTCCGAAGCAGGAACCGGGTTATCTGTGACGCCGTCAGTTGATCAAGGGGGCCATAGGTGGTCTGTGATGTGCCTTTGGTGATCTCAAGGTTGTATATGCAGGCAATGTCGGTTTCGTGGGTAGTGCCCGTCACATCCCCAAAGGGTGTCCCCCCTGCCGGGCATGGCCTACCCAGGACATCTCGCCACAAACGTACGAGGAAGGATGCCATCTCTCCTCTGCTGACCACCCGGTGAGGACTGAACTCCCCGCCTCCGGTACCCACCGACAAACCCAGCGCCTTCATGCACAGGATGTATGCAGCTCCGTAATCATCCGACGCCACATCGGTGAACTGGTCGATCCCAGACGCATCACATAAATCCCTTCCCTCCGCACCCTCACTCTGAGTAAGTATCCCCAACCCATCCACCGGATACGCCCAAGGCCGCCAACCAGCCGCATCCGGCCTCGGCCCGCCATGCACCGCAGTTTCCAGAGCGATTGGGGGGATGATGTCACGCGATTGCGTCTCGGCACTTGGTGGAGCACCCATGGCATCAACCGGATCAACACTCAGAATCGACAGCAACAAAACCGCCACCGACGTTGCTGTCAGCAGTCGTCGACCGAGCCCTGCCCGCACGGCCTATCGCACCAGCATCACTTGTTGGCGTTCCTCCCATGGCGTTGAGAATCCGGGAGGTGCGGAATGGCGGGCCCTTTTGGAGTCCCTGGAATAAGAACTAAGGCTTGGCGCCGACAAGTTGTGTGGCGATTCGCCAGGGACCACGACGGTCATGCCACCCCCCTGTGGGCGTAAGACGAAGCAGGGGCCATCGTGATCGGCCGGAGACCCTTAAAACCTTCGACCATCACGATCCAGCACAACCTCTCCCATGTCGGCGGGATGTAGTGGCACGGCACAACACCGGTGAATGCCGCAGGATGTCCCCGCAACATTCACTTCTGAACCACTCTCACTCACCCCTGGCCTTCCTGGATGGATTTAGGACTTTTGCTGAATATAGTAGTTGCTACAACATTCGTGTAAAATCTCGCCATTGTGTTCGGTTGGAGTCCACCAAGAGACGCGATCTGATGGGTCTGCAGGGCCGGTGGGTTCGTGTCCGGGTGGTCAGGGGATTGGCGGTGGCAGCCTTATCGGCTGCGGCGCCGGCGGCCGCGCTTCCGGGGGCCGTGGCCAAGGCCAAGGGAACCCCCCGCCGCAGGCCGCAACCCCTGGGCCGACGGAGGCTGCTAGCCCAAAAGGGGCCTTTCAAGTCCTCCGATTGAACCGCACCACCCCACAATCCGGAGGTGTCGCATTCAGTTGTCGTCCGGAGTGGGGTTTGGACCGGCTGGGCGGATTGACCCGACGAAGCGTGCCATCAATTCGCTCCACGCCCCTGATGTGGGTGCTCCGCTGCTTCGAGGCTCTGCCAGAGCGGCGAGGCGAACGCCGAGACTGAGTGTCTGGCACGAGAGCACGATGGCCTCGGTGCTCAACGTCTGGTCGATCTCGCCGGCCGTCTTGCCGTCGTCGACCATCTGGGTGAGCACGTCGGCCTCGATGTCGAGCGCGCGTGCAAGATCTGCTCTGAGAGAGGGATCGCGGCGGGCGCTCACGCAAGCTTCGAGCATAAGGTTGCCGGCCTCGTCGTCTCGTTGCGTGTCAACCAGCCCGCCGCCGAGGGCTGCAAGCTTCTGTGCAGTTGTTAAGTCGGTGCGGGTGGATACCGCCAAGGTGTTGCGCGAGCCGTGTTGTTCAACCGCCGCTATGAAGAGTTCACGCTTGGTAGGCCATCGCGAGTAGACCGCCCCCGTGGACAGGCCGCACTGGCGGGCGACGTCGATTACCCGGGTCGCTTCGTAACCCTTGGCGCCGAACACTCGAGCCGCAGCTTCCAAAACGCGCTCACCCACCTCACGCGAACCGCGACGGAGCTTTGACCGCTCAGGAGCCGCCACCGACAAACCCTGCATGAACCGATCATGTTATCAACAAGACCGAGGAATCGGACTGATCGAATCTCAGCGGTTCTGGGGAAGCGGCAACGCGATCGAGCCTCAAGCACACGGTACATAGTGGCTTGCTCCTCCCCTCCATAAGGACCCCTCAGGGGTAACCTGAGATAGTCCTTTACGGGAGATTGCAATGGCTACCGAAGCTAAGCGCCGACGACGAAGCGGCTCCGAGGAAACCGCGAGGCGGGTATTGGAAGCTGCTGCCGCAGAGTTCGTGGAACGCGGTTATGACAAGGCCGTCATCAGCAACATCGCCCGCCGCGCCGGGGTCACCCCTGGTGCGGTGTACCCGCGGTGGCCTCACAAGAGCGATCTGATGGCCGCTGCCCTCGACCATCTATTCCAGCGGTTGCTGCCCGAGCAGAGAATCAGGGACATGGGGATTGCAGAGTTGCCAGCAACCGTTCTTGCGCTGGCGTGGGCGGGCCAACTGCTGAAACCCGAGGAAACGAAAGACGTGCTGGTGCAGGTGTTCGGCAGCGCCCGCAACAACCCGATAATCGAGGAGCGGCTACAGGCCTTCCTGAACGATCAAGCCCACCAGTTGAGCATGATGATCGAGAGAGGCAAGGATGAGGGGTTCTGCGATCCCGAGCAAGACACCACTGCCATAACCCTGCTTTGTCAAGCGATCGGAATCGGAACCCATCTGCTGTTGGCTGCGGGGTTAGCGGATCGCTACATACCGTCCGAACAGGACTGGCTGGCACTCTTCGTAAAGATGATCGGCAGCGTTGCCCCAGGTCCAACCACAGAGTCGACTGGTTGATTCGGGGACGGAACGCACTGAATCGCCCCGACTTTCATTAAGAGTGAGGTGTGCCCCACTTTCGTGGTCGGGTGGATAGTTGTAGCAACAACTATGCTGGTGGCGAATGAATAGACCATGGTCGGTTTTCTTCCGAGCCCTCTTCTCGGTGCTTTTGGTCGTTCTGCTTTTTGGTTTGTTCGGGTGTTCGGCCGAGGGTGAGGACAGCGATGCTGAAGTTTCTGCAGGACCGGTTGCTGACGCGGAAGGCTCCGGAGACTCGGCGCCGACGGTCGAGTCTCCTCAAGCGTTTGAGCCGCCACTGACGACTGCCGGGACTACGGCGCCACCGACAGTCGCGGATTCGTTGCCGGATTCGGAGGGTGCGTCGTCCACAAGCAGCACTACACAGTTGACCACTACCACATCGACGCTTTCCCCTAGCTTGACGGCTTCCCCCCGGGATGAGGAAGCGGAACGGGCCGGAGGCCTCATAGCGTTCCTAAGGGGTGAGGGGCTCAGTGGCGATGCGTCCCAGGCTGGGGGGGAGATCAGTGATGGGAGCGCTCAGGCATTCGAACTGGCAGCTCAGCAATTGTTCCAGTTTCATTGTGGGTTTGAGATTTTTATTATGAATTCTGATGGCTCGTCTGTACGGCAGGTAACGGAGAACACGACGAGAGTCACCGAACCTGTGTGGTCGCCTGATGGCTCTCGGTTCCTATATGAGGACATGGGGCCTCCTGAATTCGGGGAAGGAGGGTGTGATCAGGGTGGGGATGTGCAAGGCGATCCGGGGTTGTTCGTGGTCGACGCTGAGACGTTGGTAAACCGTCTGGTTACCCATGACGGATTGTTTGTGTACGACTTCCTGGGTTCAGGCTTTAAGGCTTGGTCTCCAGATGGGTCGAAATTCGGGTTTATGGGTGGGGTCCTTGTTGGTGACGATGTCAGTGATGAGGGTCTCTATGTTGTGGAAGGGGATGGATCCGGCACGCGGCTTTTAGTGCCGATTCCTGGTGATGCGTTTTGGACTGCATGGAGTTGGGCTCCCGATGGCTCTGCGATCGCGTTTAGCCTTGCGGATCCAACCGGCGGGGACCTGGAGATATTTGTGGTTGATGTTGAAACCGCGGCCATCCGGCAGTTGACTGACAATGACCGCAATGACGACTACCCAGTGTGGTCCAACGACGGATCACGAATCGCCTATCTCGGGGGCCCACCATACCAGGAGGGGTTCACCTTGGCCGTTGAAATGTACGTAAGTGATAGCGACGGCACCAGTGAGCGTCGCGTCACGGATCTGGGGGCTATTCTCTCGGATTTGCGGTGGGCCCCTGACGATTCGGCGGTTCTATTCCGATACACGCCAAATGACTTGGAGTCGGATGCCTTTGATTGGAGCCTCTTCGGCCTCGCCGAAATATTCAAAGTTGAAATTGATGGAACTTCGGTGACCCAACTGACTGAACTCCAAGAGATGATGAGAGGTTTGGAGGAAGACCAACGCACGGTGGCCGTGCTGCTCAGCGTTCCTGTTTGGGCGCCGGACTTATCTCAGGTTGCGTTTGCTACCTTCTCCGAGGCAACATTGAACGCCGGTCCTTCTTTCCCTGACGCAATCAGTATCGTGGATTTTGATCACCGACTCACACATACAATCGCTACCGGAATCGGGCCGGTCTTTAGTCTTGCGTGGTCGCCCGACAGCTCGAAAATGCTCGTCATGGCCGGGACTGATGAACATGCCACCATGTTCACCGGCAATGTGGAAATCTATGCACTTGATGTTGCGGACGGCACGATGGAACGACTCACATACTACGAAGGGATCGACTCCCGACCAGCGTGGGCACAGCCTGGCGAATAGGCGGCAAGAGTCCCGCATGCGCCTGACGCACGCTGTTGGCCTGTGGGCCACCACCTCTATGAATCCCCCGGCTTTCGTAGAGGTGAACCGTTCCGAGTTTCCCGGAGGTGTAGGTGTGCCCCCACTTTCCCGGAGTCGACACATTTGAATTGGTGGCGTGACCGACCCTGGAAGGAGGGCCTTCATGCCGTATCGATATCCGCCCGAGTTCCGTCGCAGGGTGCTGGACCTGCTGGCAGCTGGCAGGTCAGTTGCGTCTCTGTCCGAGGACCTTGGAGTGTCAGACCAGACTATCTACAACTGGCGACGTCAGGATCTGATTGATCGGGGTCTCAAACCAGGTGCAACTTCGACGGAACAGACAGAACTGCGGCCTGCTCGTCGCCGGATCAGAGCGTTGGAAACCGAACTGGCCGTGACCAGGCGAGCCATCGAGCTGCTGAAAGACAAGGTGGTGTCCCCAAAAGCAAATACGTGCGGATTGCAGTAGGCCTCGACTACCGAGACGTCCCCCCCACCCGAGGGGGTGATCAAGGGAGGAGGCGACTCCCAACTGGACGTAGAAGTCCGGATGACCCTCCTCTAGCGGACCGCTCCCTTCAGGTCAGCTCTCCGTGTGCCAGGTCCGCCTCGACCATGTTGATCAGTTTGGCCAAGGTCTGCCCGGCCGCGGTCACGACATGATGAACGTTGTCCAGGCTCTGCCACTGCCCCTCGACAAAGATGTAAATGGTTCCATCGAGCAGTTTGACCTGCGGTTCGGTGGCGTCGAAAAGGCGGAGAGACGTGGCAACCCCGTCGATTATCTCGGCGGCCCGGTACAGCCGGCCCTGCAGGTTGCGGTAAACAGCGAGGTCGGTGTGGTGCATTAGCCCTTCCTTTCTAGTGGTCCCGGCCAACGTGGGGGAAAGATCTGGCCTGCTTGGCAGGTGATGAGGGTTAGCAGTCCGAGGGTGAACAAGCCGGGCAATGCGCTGACAGCATCGGGATTGGTACGGTTCATCATTCCCTCTATTGGTAATGATGGTACAGAATATATCGGACGATTTATGGGGCTTTTACAGTGGAGGTCTTATTCCGCTCTGGGGACAGTCGGGTCAGGAGTGGTTGCCGCCCGCCGTGTTGGGGCCTGTTGTCGTCAAATTGGAGACGTGCACCCATTTGTCCCCTCCGAGAGAATGCTCACCGACTCTCAGTTCTGCTCTATAACCCCGCAGGCCACTCGGTCTCCAGCGCCAGGTTCAACACCGTAGGAGTCCGGTTTAGCGTGTATGATGATCGCCGAGCCATCGGAGTCAAACACAGATGTCTCGGCATCAGACGCCAGGGTCACCTGGTCAGTGAAGACATCCGCCCGGGCGGTACCGTCGCTCCCGGCGTAGATATTCGGCAGGTCGCCGGCATGTGACCCGTCGGGATGCATGAAACCGTGGCCGTGGTCCGTTGGTGCGAAGTGTCCACCGGCGGCCGAAAAGTCCGGTGTGCAGGCACCTACCGAGTGGATGTGGAAACCGTGGGCACCGGGAGTCAGGTCCTTGACATCGGCCGAGATCAACACTCCGTTAGGCCCCTGCGCCAGGGTGACAGTTCCCATCGGCATACCGTCCGGGCTCGACATCGACGCCACCGCAGTGGCACCCACCCCGGATGGCTCGTCCTCGCCACACCCAGCCAGGATCAGAGGGATGAGCGCCACCATTGCTATGAGCGTCCATCGTGCCTTCACTGTCTCCCCAGATTCTACTCGGTGACCACGTAGCGGTCTGGCTTGTATCGGTGGCCTGTGGGCCACCACCTGTGACCTGTGGCTCCCCAGGGGCTCCATAAAGGGCTCCACCTTTAAACCCGGATGGCTCCACATTTGGCAGGGTTTGCGGTGCCGCGGATTGAGGCGGGCCTTGCCTCTAGACCAGTGCGGATCGGTCGTCGACTGTTTCGGGGGAAGGTCTGCAAGTGGGTCCGGGTGTTATAGTGGCGAGTAAAAGTTGTAGCCACTACTATGACCTAAGGAGGTGGTCGCGTGTCATCGAAGCTGCCTCTTTGCAGGGCTTGCAGCGAACTCAAGGGGTGGGAATCTTGACACGGAACCGGCTATCGGTTGTTTCCGGGCGGCGGCGCGCTCATGGGTTCGGTGCTGGTTGATGGTTTCGTATCGTCGCTGCCCACATGGCCCCCGAGCGGGCCGTGGCGGCACCCGTGTGAGACGGCTGCGGGCCACTTTGCTGGCTGCGCTGGCTGGGGTTGGGTTGTTGGCCGGCCCGGTTGTGCCTTCGGGGGCGGCTTCGTCTGTTCGGCCTGCGGCGGTGACCGGGTTGAGCGTGCAGGCGGGCGACGCGCCCGGCGAGCTTCACGTCAGCTGGGATCCCCATCCGGACGGCGCGGTCGACCACCGGGTGAGGTGGACGCCCGCCGGCCAGGACTTCAAGCCGAAGAAAGACACGGACTGGAACGCGTTCCCCGTCGACAACGAGTTGACGATCTCAGGGCTCTGGCCCGGCCAGTCCTACGAGGTGCAGGTGCGGGCCCGCTTCAGCGGTCCCAACGGCCTGTGGAGCCCGGCGGTCACCGGCACGGCGGCCGAGACCACAACGCCCACCAAGGAGACCGTCCAGAAGTTGACGGATCTGCCCGGACAGCCGGCTGAGAATGGCGACGCCGAGGCGGAAGAGGCCTCGGCGGTGTGGTCGGCAACGCTCACAGTGGGGGTAGACGACTCGTCGCAGCCGTCGGGATCGGGCTATTCGAGATGGGCGGGGGTGGGCGCGCTGTCGGAGCGAGGGCTCACGCTGGGCGGCACCTCAATGCGGGTGATGGTGATCGTGCAACTGGCGGGAGGCCTCTTCCTGGTCATGGACCGCGCGACCGACACGGACTTCACGCTCACCCTCGGCGATGCCGAGTTCACTGCCGGCGAGAGCCTGGTCCCCGACACAGCCGGGTCGGGCCGCTACTGGTGGGCGACCGACGGCGACCTCTGGGCGGTCGGCGATGAGGTGGACGCCAGCATCACCGCCGGCTCCGCAACGCTGGGCGAGCGGGCGACAGCGCCGCCGATCGCATCCTTCCGCCAGGTACCCGCCCACCACGACGGCACGAGCCCGTTCACGTTGAGGCTGTACTTCGACCGCCAGCTCCCCGTCACCGCGGCTGTGCTAACGGACCACGCGCTGGAGACCGTGGGCGGGACGGTGACCGCCGCGGTTGCGGTGACGGAGGGCTCGACACAGGCCTGGCTGATCACCGTGCATCCCGACGGGCCCGGCGACGTCACCATCGCGCTTCCCGTCGAGGCGTGTGACCAGCCCGGCGCTGTGTGCAGCGCCGACGGTCAGAGGCTGCACAACCGCGCCCAGGCATCGGTGCCGGGTCCCTGGGACGCGGTCGGGCAGAGGACCACCCGGCTGGCCGGCGGCTCCTACCACACCTGCGTGATAGAGGCCGACGGCACCCTCACCTGCTGGGGCGCCAACAACTACGGGCAGCTCAACGCCCCGGCGGGCACCTACAAGACGGTCTCGGCAGGAGCCATCTACAGCTGCGCGATCGCCACCGACGACACCATCGACTGCTGGGGATACAACACCAACGGCTCCATCCACCCCCCGACAGGCACCTACACCAGCTTCGCCGTTGGGCAACGCCACAGCTGCGCCATCGCGGCCGACGACACGCTGGCGTGCTGGGGATATAACGCTTGGGGGCAGACACTCGCCCCGGCGGGCACCTACAAGGCCATCGATGTCGGCTGGGAGCACTCCTGCGCGATAGCAACCGACGACACGCTGGCGTGCTGGGGATACCCCGACTGGGGCAACATCAACCCGCCGGCGGGCACCTACAAGGCTGTGGCGAGCGGAGACGTCCACAACTGCGCGATCGCCACCGACGACACCATCACCTGCTGGGGAAGAAGATCCGAAGGCCAGACCAGGGCCCCGGCAGGAACCTACAAGGCCCTCGACGCCGGCTACCACCACACCTGCGCGATCGCCACCGACGACACCATCGCCTGCTGGGGCAAGAACACCAGCGGCCAGACCGACGCCCCGGCCGGAACCTACAAGGCCGTGTTCGCCCGAATGAACAAGAGTTGCGGGATCGCCACCGACGACACAATGACCTGCTGGGGCACCAGCGCCTACGGCCAGAGCAACGCTCCCGCGGGCGCCTTCGAGGCCGTCGCCTTCTCCACGGAGCACTTGTGCGCGCTGGAGTTGGGCGGCGGTGTCGCCTGCTGGGGATTCCACCGCTTCGCGCAGACCGAGCCGCTGACCGGCACCTACCGGAGCCTCAACACCGGCAACAGCCACAGCTGCGCCATCGGCGAAGACGACACCATCACCTGCTGGGGCAACAACGAATACGGCCAGACCAGGGCCCCGGCAGGAACCTACAAGACCCTCACAACCCGCTTCGAGCACAGCTGCGCCATCGCCGCCGACGACACCATCACCTGCTGGGGCGACGACGTTGGCGGCTCGACCCGCGCCCCGGCAGGAACCTACCAGGCCCTCACCGTCGGCGACCTCCACAGCTGCGCCATCGCCTCCGACAGCACCATCACCTGCTGGGGCAACAACAGCTACGGCCAGACCAGGGCCCCGACAGGAACCTACAAAACCCTCGCCTCAGGCCGCTACTACAGTTGCGCGATCGCCACCGACGACACCATCACCTGCTGGGGCGACAACCGCAAGGGCGAGACCGCCGCCCCGGCCGGAACCTACAAAACCCTCGCCTCAGGCTGGGACCACAACTGTGTCATCGCCACCGACGACACCGTCACCTGCTGGGGCAACAACCGCTACGGCCAGACCGCCGCGCCGGCAGGAACCTACAAGGCCCTCGCCCTTGGCGACAGCCACAGTTGCGCCATCGCTTCTGACGACACCGTCACCTGCTGGGGAAGCAACAGCCACGGCCGGGCCAGCGCTCCCGCCGGCACTTACAAGGCCCTGTCCGCCGGCGCCTCCCACAGTTGCGCGATCGACCTTGACGGCGCCATCGAGTGCTGGGGCAATAACAACAACGGCCAGACCGACGCGCCAGCGGGCACCTACAAGGCCCTCGCCCTGGGCGAGGACCACTCGTGCGCAGTCGGCACCGACGACACCGTCACCTGCTGGCCGCAACCGCCCGAAGGGGTGCGCTGGACGCATGCCGACAGCTAGCCGCAGCTAATAGGCGAAAACAGGACAAAAACGGCCTAACTGGCCCTCTCGTTTGAAACAAATGGGACTAGAGGCCCTGGTGGTGGAGGTGCGGTCAACCATCTCGCCGGTTTCATAGCGTTCCTTGCAGTCCTCTGTTGTTCCTATTACACCAGGTCACCGCCCCAAACACACCTCAGCCTTTGTTTCACATGGTATCATAGGTATACGCACAATGCCAAGGCTAAACTGATAACCTAACCAATACCACGAAACAGATAACAAGAGATGAAACGACCCACCACCCTCTCGGCCACCTTCGTCAAAACCATCAAACGACCCGGCCGATACGGAGATGGCCGTGGCGGACACGGACTCACCCTACTGGTCAAACCCACCAGAATCAACAACCGCCTCTCCAAAACCTGGGCACAACGAATCCGCATAGACGGAAAGGAAACCAACATCGGTCTCGGAAGCTATCCAGCAGTTACCCTCGCCGAAGCAAGGCGAAGAGCCCTCAAGAACCGTCAGGCAATCGAGGAGGGCCGAAACCCCCGCGGTGCCAGCACACCGACCTTCACCGAAGCCGCTTCGAAAGTGATCGAACTTCACTCTACCAAGTGGAAGCCGGGCAGCCGGAGTCGCAGGGTCTGGGAGAGCAGCCTCCAAACCTACGCCCACCCGGTTTTGGGAAACAAACTGGTGTCCGATGTCACTACCGGCGACATCATGGCATGCTTTGCTCCCATTTGGCACACCAAACCCGAAACCGCCAGGAGACTCCTACAGAGAGTCGCGGCAATCATGAAATGGGCCGTAGCAGCGGGCTACCGCACAGACAACCCAGCAGACGACCGCATCAGAGCCGCATTAGGCACGAACAAGACCTCACCGCAACACATGAAAGCCCTCCACCACAGCAAGGTCGCCGGGGCAATAGCAACCATCCGCGCCACCAGGGCATGGCCGGGCACTATCTACTGTTTCGAGTTCCTAACCCTATGCGCCGTCCGCAGCGGAGAAGCCAGACTCGCCACATGGGACGAGATCGACCTCAACGCCGCCATTTGGACCATCCCCGGACAGCGCACCAAAACGGGCAAACCTCATCGAGTCCCCCTCAACACCGCAACCCTGGGCATACTGGAGCTAGCCCACAGCGAACTTTCCCAGCGATCAGGGCTGATCTTCCCATCGAAGACCGGAAGGACGCTATCTGACTCAACGATGAGCAAGCTCTGCAAGGAAAACAACATCGGCTGCGTTCCCCATGGAATGCGCAGCAGCTTCAGGGACTGGTGTAGTGAGACCGGCATACCCCGAGAAGTAGCCGAACAAGCGCTCGGACACACAGTCAAAGGCGTTGAAGGAGCCTACGCCCGCTCCGACCTCCTCGACATCAGACGACCCCTTATGCAGAAATGGGCCGAATACATCAAACCCTGCCAAACGGCACGCGCTTAGGACATCTCCCGGGTACAACTATTTGGAACAGGAGACCGTTTCAAACGTACTTTGACTTTTCGCTCCTTTACACCCAAGAACTCGCTGGTCTGTGCTGTTAGGTTCGTCACCAAAAGGGGATCTGAGGTCAGCTGGGTGCCTGCGTCAAGGGGCAATCCCGGATCACACTCCTGATCACAGCAATGTCCCAGAACACCAGATACCATCACGAGACGAGCCACGGTCGGTATCCGGTCTCGTCATAACGGGCCTGAGCAAGGAGTCGTTCCATTTCAACGATCAGTTCCTCAGTCATCTCATGTTCCCCTGCCAAGATGGCATCAACATCTCTACGCTGAACCACTCGTCTCAGAATGCCCTTGGCGATTACGCACTCATCGACTGGGGCTGGGGGGGTTGGGGAGAGCGGGTCCGGCGAAGGCGCAATCACCGGCTCGAAACGAAGAGCGAGCGAGACCAGGTCCTCGCAGGTAGCACCCGGGTCGATCCGGTATCCATGTGTACTAGCTAGGTCAGCGTTACTGATGTTTTGGGCCTGTACCATCTCCGACAGCCACTTACCTATAGCAGCAATCATGAGAATAAGGAAGTCAACATCGTTGCACTTCGCAGAATCAATGCAAGTGACATCAGACTCTAATAGAAGCTGACACTCTTCGGCGAATCCCTCACAATTGGTGACATTTTTGCGAAACACGTTCATGAGCCGCTTCTCGGCTTCAACATCGAAAAACCCTCGGCCTATCCTCGTCGTGACGAATAGAAGCCATGGGGTGTGGATTCGAGATTGGAAGGCCACAAGCCGCGCAAGCGCGTCGTATATCTGTCTATCTGCCTGCGGTGGGTCGGAAGCCAGTCCGTCGCAAAGGTCGATGTTGACAACGTCGAAAGGACCGAGAGACTTGACATGAGACCATGCGACCGACTCCTCGCTTCCAATGCGCCGAAAGTCATCGTGAATGACGTTGGATTGGGGATCGACATTCTGCAACGCACGCACTTCGTTGAGCGAAACATTCAGTTCGTAATGAGCAGGACTCCCTGGCTGGGCTTCGGTGTTGAATCCGAGAAAACGTAATGGGCGATCGTTTGGGCGGCAGATTTCTTCGTACAAGTACCGCAGATCGATCAGGTCTGTTCCCGGAAGACCCAGGTAGCGCAATGGTTGGTCTGGTTCCCGCTGACTGTAGAGTCGTCGGAGTAAGGCGGACCATTGTTTTCTTCTGACGAACTGTTTGCGTGGCTTGTGCCACGGCTTAAAGTCCTTAGGAGCCGCCAAGGTGGGCTGGTAGTGAACGTCACCAAAGATTTCCGCGACGAGTTCGTCCGATCGGTCGTTCAAATCTCGGATACCTCAAGAACCCTGCGCACATAGGCAAGAAGCCGTTCCTGCTGCGGGCCATTGAGATCCTCAAGAATTCCATGCGCAGCGAGGAGTTGAACAATCGCTCGCAACTTTCTCGCGGTCTGCTCGTCCTGACGTGCTGACAGCCCTCGGCGTCTATCAAAAACAGCTGCTCGCCTGAACCGGTAGGCACCATGCTGGGCATCAAACAGCTGCTCCTCAGCGTCGTAGAAGTTGACCGGGGGTGGCTCTGCACCAGGATCGTCAGTCTCTAACCGCCAGGCATTGGTAACGATTCTCCATAGTATTTCCTCTTCCTCGGCTACGGCTGCTTCCCGATGACTCTTGCGAATCGTTGCGGCAATGCGTTTCTGTACCGTTGCCACTTGCCTGAGGGAGGTGTGGAGCCACTTCGTGATGTAAACAACATGAGGATGGGCGTAGTTGAACGACTCGCGATCAATGTTCAGCGCCCCCTCCATGCCCTTTGACACAAAGACCTCACATGAGATTTGTCGTAGACGGGTCTGTTCAGAGACCTGATACCGCATGAACGTAGGGTCGAATAGGGTCCCACTCGATCCGTGAAGCCTCACAAGGACACCTCGATTCTCCGTAGGAACGATCTTTGGTGCCCACATCAGATATGCTTCGAATTCGAGCGGACCGCCTGTAAGCGCGGCCTCCACTCCCTCAAACTCCTCCCGACAACGTCCCACGAATAGGATGGGCTTCTTGACCGCGTGGGCGGTAGGGGGAAGGTCGAGGAAGGCGAGAGGCCGAGCTAGCTGGAGGTCATCAAAAAGCACGGTGAAGTCGCTCCCAAGCAAGGTACCGGATCCAATTGACGTTTTGCTGCGAATGGTTTCGCAGCCTGCGAGTACAAACTGGGTTGGACTACCACGGCCAGCAAGGGGCATTTCGAAGAGGTAGGCGTTGTCCTGCAGCGGAAGGTCGAAAGGATTACCCTCAACGTACGGCACAGGAATTGCAAGGCTCAACTGCCAGACCATTCGAAGGTAGTAGTCAAATATGCGTATTAGCTGCGGGTTTGGCACTCCTCTATTAGAGCGTTGCCAGACAGCTGCGACCAGCTTCTTGAAAGCCGTCTCCGGGTGATCAGTGTCAGTCCATGGAAGGCTTCTGTAGTCAGAGTCGTTACCCTGCAAAGCATCAAAGTCGTCTCGCCTCACACGACCTATGTGAAAGTCAGGTGGCCTGAGGTCCCTCGCTAGGTCGGTGTCAAAGCCATCGCCGTCGGAATCGATCGCAGCCCATACATCACGACTCTGGAGCGTGTCCCGAGTCTGGGGTCGGATATCCGTCAGAATGATTGTCGTACCCTGCGAATCAGTGTCAGCAGCTGGTTCCCGCCAGATGTTCACTCTTCCCGCCTCGTAGTCTTCACCCTCCCCTGTCGAAGGCCCGCCTTCGTCCGAGTCCTGGCGGAGCACGACCGAAGCTACAGTACGGAAAGGATCTCCAGTTGTCTTCGTAATGATCTGGAAGCGGTGGGTCAGTTGGGCAATTGAAAAGAGGCCGATTCCGATCTTTCCTATGAGCCGACGGCCTGATGGACTGTACGCGGGGTCCGTCCTGTTGGTAATGCCAAGTTCGGCTCCAAGCATTGACCGTTTGGCACTCCCACCGATGTTGCGGATGAGGTGAGCCAGAGCGGCAGGTGTCATTCCGATACCGTCGTCCGCAATAGACAGCACGCTGAACCTAGGCCTATCAGTCTTTATGACTACCTGGGAGGCATCAGCATCATAGGCATTGGATATGAGTTCTCGGATAGCTGACCCTGGCTGCCTGTAGATACCGTCTGTTACACGGGACAGCACCCGCTCGCTTGTCTGGAGTGTCGTGTCGACAGGAGACGACGGGGTGCTGCTTTCGATGAGGTCAGCAAGTTCGGCGTCATTCCCTGCCTGTACCGTATCATGGAGATGGTTCATCGTTCTCCCAGGGGCAAGACGTAGAGCGAACCCCTTCTAGTGGGGATAGGGCAACCAATGTCAGAAAACTCCACAAACACCCGCGTCGACCGAGGAGTCTGATAGATAACGTAAACCGCGGCGGCGCTTCCCATGGCTGAACATCCTTGAGTGGAAGGATAGGGACCTTTGGTGGCGCATTCTTCTGGACCTAGGAGAGGTATTTCTGGAGATGCTCCGCTATAGCGCGTGCAAGGGGCGGCGGCACAGCATTAGCCACCTGAAGCGGTTGGTTAGAGCGGACACCGGCGAACACGAAGCTATCGGGAAACCCCTGAATCCGGGCAGCTTCCCGCACAGATATAGTTCGGTCCAGTAAAGGATGTACGGGTAGTGCCCGATGGCCTGCGATCAGCGTCTTGGCAAGAGTTCCGCTGAGCCTCCTGTAGGAGATCGGCCCTGTACCCGGTTGTATCTTCTTGATCTTCTCTATCACATGGGGCGCATGTGACATAGTGGAGGCGTTAAATATCGGTTTCCCCTCAAATACCCCATATTCCAACTCGACACCAGGACCCAGATCCGGCAGATCGGAGAGCGTTTCCGTAAGTGTGGGGGTGCGGGGTAGCAACTCCCCGTCCAGCGGGCCTTCCGGCCTAGGCGGAAGGTGTGAGGGTGGGGGCGGCGGCGGCGCTTCCCCAAGATCTGCCCTCCGAGCTAGAAACACAAAGCGTACTCTATTCTGGCTAACTCCGTATTCTGAAGCCTTCATACGAGCGGGCTGGGCCACCTTATATCCGGCGTCAGTCAACGCCAACCGGATTCGTTCAACAAATTTGACGCCCCTCACGTCCCGCAGACCCAGCACATTCTCGATAACAACCAATTCTGGCCGAAGCAGGGAAGCAAACCGAGCAACCTCTTCGTAAAGACGGTTTGAGGGATGGTCTGGATCCCTTCTCCCCGCCAGAGAATAACCCTGGCACGGAGTCCCAGCTAAAAGTACCGCCACATCATCGGTATTTGGAATGAACCTCCGTATGTCCTCTTCATCGATTCGCGTCACATCCCTTTCCAACACAGGAGTACCTGGATGGTTGAGTCGGTACGTCTGTGCAGCGTCTCGGTCGTTATCCACCGCCAAGACCACCCGGAAGCCGGCTTGAACAAACCCGTATCCCAAGCCCCCTGCCCCAGCGAACAATTCCACAACCTTTGGCTTCCGGCACGGACCATCAATGGACGCCTGCCCTGTTGCGCAGAATGAAACTAGCACACACTCTCCACATCTCGCCTGTCGAGACCGGCAGGCGGCCCGCCCATGATGGACCAAGTTGGCATGGAATCGCCTACGAATCTTGTTAGGGATCAAGCACTCGATGTCGTCATGCTGAGGCTTGCCCTTCCGCCGCTCAATAACCTCTAACCTTTCCAGCACTCGCCGCACATGCGTGTCAACAGCAAAGGCCTCCCGTTGCAGTGAATAGGCCATAATGCACCTCGCTGTCTTGGGCCCAATACCCGGCAACCCAACGAGGAATTCCAGCACCTCATCGTCGTCCATACCATCCAAGAAATCCAAGCTAAGTGACCCCTTGACACCTCTTCTGTCGTTCTCCTCAGCAACTGCTAGCAGGAATAGGTGGAGGGTGGCCGCTCTCCTCTCCTGCAACCCGCCAGGCCTCAGGATGTCAACGAGCTCTTCAACCGGAGATTCCAGTACCTCTTCCCAGGTTCCATAAGTTGCCTTGAGTCGGCTAAAGACCTGCCGGTAAATACTCTCTCGTGTTTGCAGGCTCAATAAGATGTACACGGCTTCATCAAGAGGGTCATCAAGGTTCCCAAGATCTGCCGACCTGTATGTCAACTCGAGTAGCTCGTCCGCACGGGTGATGACCTCCTGGACAGACAATCGATCGATTTGAGGGCGGTCGGCGATCATCGCCTAGTCCTCATGGTTTGGGTGGTTGGTGGGGTCGAGG
>JAPPKR010000127.1 GCA_028819835.1 bacterium
CGGACGATCTCCCGGTCGACCAGGTCGATGCGGTCTCGGAGCCGGCTGATACCCAGCTGCACCATCAGGTCGGCGAACTCCTCCAAGTTCAGCTGCCGCGGGCCCTCGGTCTTGGCTGCCTCGGGCCGGGGATGGACCTCCACGATCAGGCCGTCGGAGCCCACTCCCTGCGCGGCCAACGCCAAGGGCGGCACCCGGGTCGCGCCCCCCGAGGCGTGGCTTGGGTCCACCAGCACCGGGAGGTGGGATATCTCCTTGAGGTGGGGGACGGCCGTGATGTCCAGAGTGTCGCGATGACCGGTCCCGAAGGTGCGGATGCCCCGTTCCACCAGGATGATCTGATCGTTCCCCTCCGCCATGAGGTACTCCACCGACCACAGGAACTCGTCGAGCGTGGCCGAGGGGCCCCGGCGAATCATCACCGGCTTCTGAGAGCGTCCCGCCACTCTCAACAACTCGAAGTTCTGCATCGATCCGTGGTGGATCTCCAACAGGTCGACCAAGTGCCCGGCCTCCTCCAGTTCCCGCTCCTCCATGATCGGCATGGCAACCGGCAAGCCCACACGCTTGCCGGCCTCGGCCAGGAGCTTGGCCCCCTCGAGTCTCAAGCCCCGGAAGAAGTAGGGAGAGTTGGCCTGCCGGTAGGTGGCGGCTCGCAGGATCGAAGCGCCCCCGTCGGCCACGGCCTCCGCCACGGTGTTGATCTGCTCTTCACTCTCCACCGCGCAGGGTCCGGCGATCACCGGGAACGGATCGCGTCCGAACCTGGTACTCCCCACCGTCACCACGGTGGGCTTCAATCGGCTTTCCCTGGTTGCTTGTCTCTCCACTTCCATACCTCTTTGCTGTTTGCGCTCGGTAACCGGCGCCGGGCAAAAGAAAAACCCGGAGCCGGGCTCCGGGTCAGGCGCTTGTCGGTTGTCGGTCCGCGCTATGCCTTCCGGAGCCGGGGCCCGGTAAAGACGAAATAGCGAACGAATCCTTCTGCCTGCATCAGGAGGGAGATATTACCCCTCCTCCGGGGGATGTCGCAAATGGTCTTCGGCAGTTTGGCCCTTCTGATGAGTAGCCGCCGACCAAGCCCCCATATTTGCATCCTCCTCGGGGGAGACTCTCAGCTGGCGTCGGCCGAACCACCAGAACAGGGCCACTCCCAGCGCCGCTCCTCCCAGAGCGCTCACCTGGTTCCAGGTGAACCCGCCCAGGGTGGCGTCGCCCATCCCGAAACGGAGAGAGTCCAGCAGGAACCTCTGCAGGCCGTACCACACCACCCAGACCGAGAAGAGCTGTCCGTACCGGAGGGGCGCCCGGCGATAGACCAGCCACAACACCGCCAGGAGAATGCCCGCCCCCAGCATGTCGTACAGGGCGACATGGTGATAGACACCACAGATCCCGTCCGGACCCGCCTCGGCCACGGTGCACTCCAGCCTGTTGTGCTGAGGCGCCAGGTCATAGCCAGGGCGGACTTCATATCCCCACGCGGCGGTGGTGGCTCTGCCCAGGTGCTCGACTATGGCGAGATCACCGATCCTCCCCACCACCGTCCCCATCGCCAGACCGAAGGCAGCCAGATCCAGGTAAGGCATGAGCGGAAGCCCGCCACGGCGGATCCTCCAGACCCCCACCACGATCCCTCCTAGGAATCCCCCCATGATGGAGTAGTTGCCGACCACCGGATTGAGCGCCGCCCACCCTGCTCCGTCCACCAAGGCGGCAGGTGCGGTCAGAAGGCGAGCGCCGAGGAGGCCTCCGATCAGGATCCAGACCGCCAGGGAGTGGAAACCGGCCGGATCGAAACCTCGCCGCTCCAACAAGCGGACCACCAGCCAAAAGCCCGCGAAGAAACCCACCGCCGCAAACACCCCGTGAAGAGAGAACAGCAGAGGCCCGATTTCCCAGACCGGGATAGGGGGATAGGCGATGGTCGCCATCAGCCGAGAAGCCTAACAGGGCTCCGCATCATCAGGTTGGTCCCGTAGGGCGACCTCGTCCGAAGGCGGCGGCTAGCCTGACAAGGGAGAGACTCGATCCAGCCAGGGATGAGACATGACCGAAACACCGAGGCGCGCCTAGCGTGACCAACGACTTCGCCGGGGTGGCCGTTGTCACCGGGTCAGCGGGAGGCATCGGCTCGGCGGTGGCGACGACTCTCCTGGAAGACAACCCCCGGACCCGGTGCGCCGCGGTCGACCTCAAGCCCGGCCACGCTGAGCCGCTGATCGGGCGGTACGGTCCCGACCGGGTACTGGAGGTGCTTTGCGACGTCTCCCGGCCCGAGAGCGTTCGCCGGGCAATGGACGAGATCGAGAACTGGAATACACCGGTGCAGAGCCTGGTCAATTGCGCCGGGATTCAGCTGGCCGGATCCAGCGTGGATTTTCCTCCCGAAGAATGGCAGAAGGTTCTCGACACCAACCTGTCCGGGACCTTCTATTGGTGCCAGGCCGCCGGCCGACACATGATGGACAACCAGGGAGGGGCAATCGTCAATCTTTCCTCGGTCTCTGAGTTCTTCGGCTGGCCGCTCCGGGCGCCGTATGCCGCCGCCAAGGCGGCGGTCAGCGCCGTGACCAGGACGCTGGCCACCGAATGGGCCCACCTGGGAATCCGGGTCAATGCGGTGGCCCCCGGCTTCATCGACACGCCTCTCGCCAGGGAGGCCATAGAGAGCGGCAGGCTCTCCAAGCCCGACGCAGACGCTCTTCACGCCCAGTTGCGCTTCGGATCCACCGCCGAACTGGCGGAGGCGATCACCTTCCTGCTTTCCCCGCGGGCAAGCTTCATCACCGGGGAGACTCTCAAGGTGGATGGGGGACTGACTGCAAAGAAACTCGACTGGCCTCCACCGCGGTGAACAGACGCTGCTCGGTATCCTCATTTCTCATCCTTAAGGCCGGGGCATTGCGTCCCTTTGAGCAGGAACCACACCGATTGAACGAGGCAACACAGGGAGTAGCAGCATGAGAGTAGGAGTGGGCCGCGCAGTCATCACGCCGCCGATCGGGAT
>JAPPKR010000228.1 GCA_028819835.1 bacterium
TGATGACCGATCCCGAGGGGAACGAGTTCTGCGTTCTGTAGGTCGCTCCGCTTCAGCCGGGATCCCGTGCTTTAGCCCACCTCCGCGCCGACATTGCCGATCCTGACCCGCCGGTGCCCGCCGTGCTTGAGTAGCCACCCGGTAAGTCCCGAGAGCCAACTCATTCGATGGGTTCATGTCGAGGTTCCCGGGTCGGAGATGGAGGCAAGCCCCAGAGTTTGCGCCGCCGCAGCAAGTTGGCGATCACCGGTTACCACGATCAGGTCATCAACGTCCAGGGATGCCGCTGCGGCGAGTTGGATCGCGTCATAGGCTCTCAATGCCAACTCCTCGGCCAACTGGCCGGCTCTTTCCACCAAGTCTGCGGTGATCTCCACCTGATGCATCTGACGGTGGAGTGTTTCCAGACCTTCTACAGCTTCCCTCAACTCAGGCGGCGAGATGCGTTCCATCCGGCAAGCTCGAGCCAAGCCAGCACGAGCCTCAACGTAGGAGACGCGGGAACTCGCCACCCATGACGCTTGCTGCCAAACCCGTTCCGCAATCTTGGACAAAGGCTCTTCAACGAGAAGTGGGATCATCGCCGAGGTATCGAAGTAGGCGATCACCGCCGGTCTTCGATAATCAGGGGGGAGACGGGCGCTGCTGGTTTAACCCGCTTGCCGGGCGAGGTACGTTCTCTGTCAAGTGGGGACGTAACCACCCCCTCAGATATGAGTCGCTCCAGCAGGTCCGGCCGGTCGAGGGGCGCGATTCGGGCCACCGGCTTGCCGTGGTCGGTCACGATCACCTCCTCACCCTCCCTTACCCTGCTGATATAGCGGCTCAGATTGTCTCGCAGGACTCTGATTCCGACTTCCGGCATCTCATCTTTCCTTTGATCGTGTGGCTAGATTAGTCAGACCTATTATAGCCACAGTACAGACTGCCCTTACGTAGCATGAACGGAATTCAAGATGACACTATTGGAAGAGATTGCCTCCTGGGATGGCAAGTCCGCCACCGCGTTGCAGTCGACACATGAGCGCCACAGCGATGACGAAGACTTCCTTGCGACGATCTTGGAGCACATTGCAGATGTCGAATTGCAACGGGCGGCGACCTGGCTGCTGAAGAGACATCTTGAAGCAGGGAATTCTCTTTCTCCTGGGGATTCTCGGGCGATTCTGGGCGTGCTCTCTGATCAGGAGCATTGGGAGAGCAGGCTGCATCTTCTCCAATGCCTTCCTTATCTCGATATTCCTGAGGACCAGAGCACTGGTCTTGAGCAGTTTCTGGACTCCTGCCTCGAAAGCGACAACAAGTTCCTCAGGGCGTGGGCCTATAACGGATTCAACGAACTTGCGCTTCGTTTCCCTAGTTACCGAGACGAGGTGAACCTCATGCTGACCAGGGCCAGCGAATCAGAAGCCGCGTCGGTTCGGGCAAGAATTCGCAACATTCTGAAGAGTCGCTGAGACCGACCTTCAGGGTTTGGTCACTGATCGAAGGACTCGTGGTGGGTGATCTCCTCGATGGGCTTTCGGCCTCCGAAGTTCTTGGGGCGGGCGGTGGGGTGTGGGTAGCCGAGCGCGATGGCGTAGCGGCAGCGCCAGCCTGGCGGGAGTCCTAGGACCCGGGCCGCGTCTCCGTCCTGGTGCAGGGTGATGGGGCAGGTGGCCATGCCCAAGGAGTCTGCTGCCAGCATGATGTTCTGTGACATCCGTCCGGTATCCAACTCGTATGCCCCCGGTTCCTGGACGAGGACCAGCGTCACCGGCGCGGCCAGGAGCGGCCCGGTGCCGTTGCCGCAGGCGGCCACCCGCTCGATCTGGTCCCGGTCGCGGACGATGATCACCGCCCAGTTCTGGAGGTTCTTGGCGCTGCCCGTCCACCGGGCCGCCTCGAGCACCGCGTCGAGGTCCTCCTGCGCGAGAGGACGGTCCTGAAACTCTCGGATGGCGCGGAGGCCCAGGATGGTTCGGTATGTCTCGTTCATAGTCAGCACAATACCTTCGGGCGAGTGACAGCATCGGCCAAGGAGCGTCTGTGACCACAGATATCCTTCGATGGGGAATCGCAATGACGGAGATTGCATGCCGCTGGACCGATTGATCCCCGAACTTGACCGCCACGTCGCCTTACTCGGTGACCAGGGGACGGCCAAGGGCAGCGAACTCGTCATACGGGAGGTGGTTCGTCCTGAGGGTGAAAGGGGACCGAGATACCTGCTGGAGGGTTACGGGAACCGCTCATTCATCCGGATGAACTCCAACTCCTACCTGGGACTGGCGTTGCACCCTGAAGTAATCCGGGCTGAGGAGGAAACCTCCCGGGCGATGGGGACCGGGCCCGGCGCGGTGCGGTTCATAACGGGCACCCACACTCCCCATGTGCAACTGGAACGCGCCCTGGCCGCGTTCCACCGCCGCCCTGAGGGGATGATCTTCTCCTCGGCCTACGCGGCGGTTGTGGGCACCTTGGTCCCACTGATCGATTCGACCACCGCGGTGATCTCCGACGAACTCAATCACAACTCGATCATCAACGCCATCCGCCTCTCCCGGCCTCTGAGCAAGTCCGTCTATCCCCATCTGGACATGGCGGCGCTCGACCGTCAACTCGCCGAGGTAACCGGCCGGGCGAGACGGGCAATCGTCGTGACCGACGGCATCTTCTCAATGCGCGGCGACCACGCTCCACTGGACGAGATCATGAACATCGCCCGCCGGCACGATCACGGCTTCCCCGACAACGTGGTGGTGGTCGTGGATGACTCCCACGGAGTGGGCGCCTTCGGACCCACGGGCCGGGGCACCGAGGAGTACACCGCGAGCCCACCGGCGGATGTACTCATCGGCACCCTGGGAAAGGCGCTGGCGGTCAACGGGGGATACGTGGTCTCCGACAGTTCGGTGATCGGCTACCTCCGGGAGACCTCTCCGTTCTACATCTACTCCAACCCAATCACCGCATCCGAGGCTGCCGCGGCTCTCGCCGCCCTGAGGATCCTGGACAGTCCCGAAGGGG